>JBBSAR010000111.1:0-10639 GCA_038252125.1 Desulfatiglandales bacterium | reverse complement strand
ATGGGCGCCCCCTTCGATATTCTTTATTCGTTTTCAGAAGCTATACAGGCGAAAAAAAAGCCCCCGCCCGAAAGGCGGGGGCACGAAACAAAGGCATTACGCCTTTTGAAACACGTAATTCAACTGGCCGTTGGGAAGGGTGTTCGCCTTCGTAACCATTTCCATCCCCACTTTGATCTCGCCTTCAGGCACATCACTGGAAATTCTACCAAATACCTTATATTCTCCATAATCCAGGACGGCAATGGCATAGGGCAGGTCGTCTCCAAAGCCAATGGGAGCAAATTCCAGTTTGCTATATGTCACCAACTTTCCTTTTCCCGATACTTCGGACCACTCCATATCGCTGGAAAGGCATTGATGGCAGTCCGCCCTCGGAGGAAAGAAAAACAAGCCACACTCCTTGCAGCGGGTCCCCATCACTTTACCATCTTCCAGATAACTGATAAAATCGTTCACCTTGGTAATGGAGGTAAAGCTTACCGTTCCAAATTTCTTAAACCGGTCATCCACTTCTTTTATTTTCTTGGCCATGCTTCTACCTCCCGAAAATGCTGACGTTTCCGTATAGACCCACTCCACCGATGTTATGAACCAGACCGATCTCAGGGTCTTTCACCTGCATGTCGCCCGCTTCTCCTCGCAACTGCAGGACAATGGTCCTGACCTGAGAGCCGCCGGTGGCTCCGATGGGATGCCCCTTTGAAAGCAGCCCGCCGTCTACATTGACCGGGATGCTTCCTTCCTTGTAGGTTTCCTTGGATCGGATCAGATCTTTGCCTTCACCCGGTTTGGCGAATCCCAGGTTCTCATAGGCCATCATTTCCGCGATGGTAAAACAATCGTGCACTTCAGCCACATCGACATCCTTTGCCGTAATGCCTGCCATCTTATACGCCTGTTCTCCCGCCTCTTTGGCAACCTTCAGCCCGGAAAAAAGATCTCTTCCGGCAAGGTTCACACTGGTTGTTGCAGCCCCCAATCCAAGAATCCAGATCGGCTTCTTGCTCAGAGATTTCGCCCTTTCCTCGCTGGCAACCAGAACGACGGAAGCCCCGTCGGCATTTGCGCAACAGTCCCCCACCCTCAAAGGGCTTGCAACAGGTCCGGACATGGCACTTTCAGGATCAGAAAACATTTCAAAGGTTACAGGCCTGCGGTATACGGCCTTCTCGTTGATCTGTCCGTAGGTGGCTGCCTTTACCCGAATCAGAGCCAGATCCTCGGGGGTCGTTCCATATTCCTCCATATGCCTTCTGGCATACATGGCATAGTAAGCGGGCATCATGGTTCCGAAGGGGCTTTCCCACTGAATGTCCCCGCCTCTTCCCATTCTTTCCTGGGATTCGGCGGAAGAAATCTCGGACATCTTCTGAAAGCCGATTACGGCAACCACATGGTGAAGGCCCGATTTCACCAGCGAATAGGCGTAGCGCAACCCCATGCTGCTGGAAGAACAGAGTGTCTCCAGATAGCACGTTGGCTGCGGCGTAAGACCTAAATACTCTGCCAGGACCCCGGCGGGGGATCTCTGTTTATCATATTCCGGGGCCGAACAGATAATAGAGGCATCTATATCCTTTGCCGAGATGTCCGCATCCCGCAAGGCCTCTTTAAAACCGTCAAACGCCAGTTCCCTGATTGAACCGGGATACCCGCGCACAAAAGCGGTCTGCCCCACTCCTATAACTCCTACTTTCCCCATAATAACCTCCGGATTTTGCTTCATTAATCATCAGTGTCGTTAGGCGGATTTAAGAATCCGCATGCGAAAGACAATATTTATTATCCTCTTTCTTATAGAAAATCTCTCTTCCCGGGTCAAGTGTAAACGGAATAATGTACAAATTATGAACGGGAAATCTTGAGGAAAAGAGCAAACAGAAACCCCGTCGCGACAAGAGCCCCGGCCAGGGCGATTCCCAACCCCAACGAACCTGCATCCCCCATCAAACCTATCCCCGCGGGGATGGCGCCTCCCCCTATCACAAAAGCAGCAGGCACCGTGAGAGACACGGCCACACCGCGGGTACTCGGCGGTCCGATGGAAGAAAGTGCGGCGAATCCGGGCGGGAAAAAGCAAACCGCAACGACCGGCTGAAGAAAAACGATCAGGATCACCCAGGAACTGGAAACCATTCCGAGAAGGATCGTCATGATGCCGGCAATCAGTAAAATTGTACCCATGGCCTTTTCCGGGCCCACCCGATCGCTCACCCAACCCGCCAGGAAAGTCATAAACAGGCCCGAGATACGGGAAAGCGCCACAACCGTATTTGCCCAGTTTCGTTCGATCCCCTGTTCGGCTACCAGGTAGAGAGGCAACATGGTATAGATTCCCACTGTAGCGGTAATTCCAAAGCTGAAAAGGAGCATCATGATCCAGAAAGAACGCTCCCTGAAGAGTGCGCCAAAAGATGAAAAGCTCGGCGCCTGCCCGTAACCTTCCGCCCCTTTGCCGAATTGTCCGAAGGCCAGTCCCGCAAGAAAAGAGCATATCGCCAAAAATAAAAGAGCCCCCCGCCAGGAAAACCATTCCATAAGCACTTCCGAGAGCAAGGGGGCTATGACAAAACTGAGATTCGGAGCCAGTTCATGTATGCCAATGGCTCTGCCCCAATGTCTGGGGTCCGCAATCGATGTCACCGACGCTATCCCCGAAGGAAGGTAGAGGCCGGCAGTCAGACCAATCAGAACCATTCCAATCCTGATTCCCCACAAGGTCTGGCATATGGAGATCACCCACAGAATGATTCCAACGCCCATGGCTGAAATGACAATAGTCTTCTTATGGCCTATTCGGCAAGAAATGAAGCCGGAGCCAATGAGAGAAACGAAGTAACCAAGAGACATCATAAGAAACAACCCCCCCGCATCGGCATGGGTCAGTTTAAGATCGTCTTCAATGGCCGGCATCAAGGGAGAGAAGATAATTCTGCCGATGAAACTGAGAAAAAATATGCTCGTTAGAAAAAGAAGGGGGCCCAGTTGCGCTACAAAAGAAGCCGAACTTTCTTCTTTTGATATCTTCTCTAAGGTTTCTTTTTGTGCTTCACCCATGAACATTTCCAGGGAATCCATTTACGTGATGACCATCGGCGGCAAAAATGAAAACCCATGGTCCCTTGCAAGAGCAGGTTGAAATAAAGCGCCTGTTCTGATACATATCATGTTTAGAGATGAGTATGGCCGTCTGATCCGTCATAGGAGATTCAGACGATCAGGAATAAACACTAAAATCAGGTTTTTTTCAAGTATGAATCCTTATGTGAAGGCAGTTAGAGCACCATTTCTGGCAGGATCGGTGATTCCAGTAATTATCGGCGCCACTTTCGCTTTTGACCAGGGGCATTTTTCTCCCGGTCTTTTTCTCCTTTGCGTTGCAGGAATCATTGGGCTCCACCTGGGGGCGAACCTCTTGAATGACTATTATGACGCGAGAGGAAGCGATCCTATCAACTTGCGGTTTACCCCCTTCAGCGGGGGAAGCCGCGTCATACAGGATGGAGAAATCACCGCGGGAAGGGTTCTGATGATGGCGTTTCTTTTTTTCCTCGTAGGATTTACAACCGGGATATGGCTTGCCTTCGCGGGCAGGCCCCTTGCAATCCCCATAGGTATGCTGGGCCTCGGGGCAGGATGGGCTTATTCAGCTCCCCCCTTGCGACTCATGAATCGGGGCTGGGGTGAAATAGTCATCTTTTTCGCCTTCGGGCCTTTGATCACCCTCGGAACCTTTTACGCCCTCTCTGGAGCCTTGAGCTGGACGGCGTTCATACTGGGAACTCCCCAGGGTTTTTTCATTGCAGGGGTGATATGGATTAACCAGTTTCCCGATTATGAGGCTGACAAAAAGGCAGGGAAGAGAAACCTGGTCGTCCGATCAGGTCCCTCAACTGCAAGAATCTTCTATGCATTGATCATGATAGCCGGTTTTCTTTCGGTTATCTTTATGATTGAAGCCTTCCAGCTTTCCTACCTGATTATGCTTTCGTTTGCCGCACTTCCCCCGGCTCTCAAAGCCATAAAGATCCTCTGGAGGGAGTACCTTTCCTATGACAGAGTCGTCCCGGCCCAGGCCCTTACCATCCAAACCCTTGTTGTCCATGGAATATTTCTTTGTCTCGGAATTTTTTTGAGCCGTTACCTGTGACGGGGGACCGGCGCCTGAAAGGTCATGCGTGAGAGTTGTGGCAAATAGTAGAAAAATCGGAGAATGGAATTCGGGTTCCGGGATACGCATGAAAGGAAATAAAGCTCCCGAGAGGTCTCACTTTACCATCATGATTTCGCGAGCTCCCGGGAAGGTGAGGAGCTTCCGAATCTCCTCCAAATTATTGTTCGGCTCTATTCTTTTCTTGACACTCTTAATTCTGAGCTCATTTCTGTGTCTTTACCTGTACGTAGACCTACTGCGCACGGGCATAGTCCAAAAAGAGCTTGTGGAAAAAGCGCGGGACTCCCCTTTAAACGCAACAAACAAAGTGCATTTTGTCGAGAAACATCCCGAGCCGGCCGAAGAAGCGGATCGCCCAAAGAGTGATTCGTTCACAACAAACAAGAATAGAAACGCGCGACAAGAGAATCCCGCGGCTGAAAAAGCCGGAAATCCTCCAACCGCGGAAACGGGCTTACGCCTTTTGGAGAGCGGCATCCCGGAGGAAAAGGTCGGGATAGAAAAAATTGCCATTAGCAGGAACGGAGAGAAATTATCGGTACGATTCAGGGTAACAAACGAGAGCCCTTCCCATCAACGAATCGAAGGATATGTCTTCGCCATTGCGATGGAGGAAGAAAACGACCAGCCTGGATTATGGAGTTATCCAAAAAAACCGCTTCGGAACGGCGCCCCCGTCGATTACAAACAGGGAGAACGTTTCAGTATAATAAACTACAGGAATATGAGGGGCGCCTATTCCCTTGATTCACCGGACACGAAAATCCGATCCATCAACATCCTGGTTTACAACGAAAAGGGAGACTGTATCTTGAACAAGAAAATCGATGCAGCCCTGCCTACAGCTCATCCAGATACTCAAGGGTGAGGATGTCATCGCAGGGATCCGCCTTTTTTATTTTCACCCGTATGCGTTGCCCCGTAGGAAGGATTACGCCGTTTTGACGCTTTAAATCCGATAAAAGCATGAAATCCTTCAGAATAACGCGATATTTGCTTTTCATTTCATCCAAGACCAGTGCTTCAAACACCTCTCCTTTGTGCAGGGAAAGATATTTAAGGGTCCAGTATCGAATGCGGCTCCTTTTAATGATGGCCACTCTCTTGAGAACGGGCTCAACGGAGATCCTGAGTTCCTCGAGATCTTCATCATGATAAAGGAGGTCCTTCCCCAGAAGAAAACACTGTAATTGCCTCTGGATAACAAGATCAAGGTATCGCCTGATAGGGGATGTGGCCTGTGAATAAAGATCCACCCCCAACCCTGAATGTTTACCGGGCACCGTAGAGATATGCAGTGGACTCAGTTTGCGCCGTTGTCTGAAGACATAGTACACATACCCGCATTCATCAAAGGGAAACCGTTCACCAGGCTGACCCTGATTTCTAAAGAGTATAGGAATGTCGTTCTCTTGACAGAACCCCGCCGTAAGGCGGTTATAGAGGATCATGAGCTCAGCCACGATCATTCTTGAAGGGGTGTCCTGTTCTTCCAGCGCAAGAGAAACAAGGGCTTCATCGCGGAAGGCAAATTCGATTTCCGGCAGGGATAGATTGAGAGCCCCCTGGTCTATCCTCTTCTGCCGCAAACGAAGACACAGCCTGTGTAATTCTTTCAAAAGCGGATCGTTTTCATTTTCAACGGTTTTGGTCACATCTTCGTAAACCAGCTGCTGCCGCACCTGTATAATCCCTGGAGTAAACCGATAATCGATCACGTCTCCGGTTCGGTCAAACCGGATCAGGAGGGAAATGGAGAGCCGGTCGGAATCCTTTTTGAGACTCAGAAGATCCTGCGAAAGTTCCGGGGGGATCATCGGTATCTGTCTGCGTGGAAGATAATGGGAAGATGCCCTGGAAGCAGCCGTCCGATCCAGAAGGCTTCCGGGCGAAATCACCGCTGCCACATCGGAGATGTGAATACCAACCAAAAGCTCATCTCCCTCTATGACAATGCTCAAGGCATCATCGTAATCGCGTGTGCCGGGGCCATCAATGGTGAAACAGGGAAGGTGCCTCAAATCTTCACGACCATCCACACCAGGCTGCCTTGCGGCAAGCCTCCCTGCTTCTTGAAGTTCGTCCGCGGAAAAGGCTGTTTCAATTTCCGACTTCAACAGATCCAGGTTTTCATCCTCTCTCCATATGCCCAATTTTACAAGAAGAGACATGGCCTGTTTGATATCCGTTATGCCGGCGGCGGAGAGGAGCTCCTTGCCGTATTTGAAATCCGGGGCATCATTTCCATTGAGGGCCAACTGGACCAACAGGGCCACAATCTCTTCCTTAAAAGAAGGCGCTTCCGCTTTTCTCCCCTGGCAGACTTCCGAAAGCCACAGGCTTCCCTTTCTGAGCCTCTCGGATTTGATCTCCTCCTCTTCTTTCTCTCGCCTGATTTGATCGACCCGTTCTTCGGAATTAGGCGTAAACTGCCCGTTTTTCATCTTGAAAAACAAACGGTCCTCAAAAATCGCTCTCAGGACTGCTGACGCATGGTTATCTCCCGCTTCGTCCCCGAAGACAAGTTCCGCCAGATATTTATGATCGTATGTCTCCTCGTCGTCCTGAACCAGTTCCCAGATTTCCTCCACATCAATTTTCTGTTTCAGACTGCCCCTCACATCTTCAATCTCACAGAGTTTTGCGATAAGGTCTTCCCTGGGTTTTGAAATATCCACGCCTGTTTCAGAAACCGCGATGGCCCTTTTCGGAGAAAGATTGATTTCTCTGTTTGAAGCCGTCAACAGGTGCAAACGGCTCCCCCTTTCCTCCATGCATAGGGTGCATATGAAACGGCCCTGGTCTATATATTCTACAATTTTCCCCTCGTACATAGGTAAACGCTTAAAATCCTTTCCGTGAATTCGAACTCGAAGACCTGGTTGCGGGCATCGGGCGCCGACACCGGGCCGTGGTTATTTATAAAGGATTGTTATCCTCTCATGCTTTCCGCTTCGTGCTTCAAAACCATCTCCTCATTTGTTCGAAGTGTAGTAACAGGTGCGAACGGTCCTGTCAACATTGCCGTTTTCATAGGGCGCCTTCCTTTTTGAGAATCGTGCGATTGCAAACAACTATGGATTTTGTTAGAGTGATTGTAGTGTGTTATATAAAATGAAAAGTTCGAAGCAAATCAAGACGGTTTTTTTATTATTTGACAAGGTAATCATGGAAAAACAGATTTACAGGAAACGCCTTTCCGCGGTGAGAAACAATCTTGGGCAAAGGCCTGAAATGGAATATGATGCAGCATGGATCATTCAACCTGAAAACAGGCGATATTGTTCCGGGTTCACGGCGGAAGACTCCCAATGCAACGAATCGTCAGGATCCCTCCTCATAACCGGTGAACATGCCCTGCTCGTCACGGATTCCCGGTATACCTTGCAGGCTCAAGATGAAGCAGCAGATTTTTCAGTCAAAACCCTGAAAAGCGGTTTCATGGATGATTTCCCGGAATTCATTAAGGAGACGGGAACAAAGATCCTTGGCTTTGAAGGAGACTGTCTGTCCTGGAAGAAGCACCGTGAGCTGACGGAAAAGCTTACAGCCCTCTCTCCGCCGGTGCCCCTTGAACCGATGGACTCCGTTATTGAAGGCATGCGGGAAATCAAACAAGAAATAGAAATTGCGGCGCTCAAAGCCGCTGCCCTGATGATCAGCCGCATATTAGAGGAACTAATCCCTTTCCTTGAACCAGGCATGACGGAACAGGAGGTAGCCTGGGAAATTGAAAAATTGGCGAAGGCAGCGGGAGCCGACAGCCTTTCATTCCCTCCCATCGTAGCCTCCGGACCTAATGGCGCCCTTCCCCATGCGGAGCCCTCAAACAGAAAACTTCGGCAGGGAGAACCGGTTATCATAGACACCGGCGTGAAGCTTGACGGGTACTGTTCCGATATCACAAGAACGGTTTTTCTTGGCAACCCTGATAAAGAATTTGTCGATATTTACAGGACGGTACGGGCAGCGCAATTAGCGGCATTGAATTTCGCCAAGCCCCATATGCAGAGCGTGGATCTTGATTACATAGCAAGAGACTTCATTAAAGAGGCGGGCTATGGCGACTATTTCGGGCACGGTCTCGGCCACGGAGTGGGCCTCGCCACCCATGAGGGACCGCGAATAAGTCCACGAAATCCAGTCACCTTGAAACCCGGAAACGTGATCACTATCGAACCGGGCATTTACATCCCCGGAAAGGGAGGCGTTCGATTGGAAGAAATGGTCCGGATCACGGAGACAGGTTCGGAGATACTGACCGAATGCAACCACTTTTACGATCTATGATGGAATAGATGAACAACTTTATCGACCAGTTTGTCAATTACATGAGAATAGAACGAGGACTGGCTGAAAACACAGTCACGGCCTACAGTACGGATCTGGTTGAACTGGCGGATTTTTTTAAAAAGGAAGGGCTGAAACTCTTCGATGTTTCGAAAAAGTCCATCGCCGATTATGTGGGCACTCTGCGGGAAAGGCATTCTCCGCGGTCTGTTGCCAGAAAAATCTCCGCCACAAAAATGTTCTTCCGTTTCCTTACCTCGGAAGGGATTGTAGAAACAAACCCTGCACGATTTCTGGAAACGCCGCACCTGCCAAGAACCCTGCCGGACACTCTGAATGTGGAAGAAATAGAACAACTGCTTGACCAGCCGGACACCACAAGGCCCAAAGGACAGAGAGACAATGCCATGATTGAGCTCCTCTATGCATCCGGTCTGAGAGTCTCTGAACTGATAAACCTCAAGATCCAGGATGTAAACCTGGAAGCGGGTTTTTTGCGGACCATGGGAAAAGGTTCCAAGGAACGGCTTGTCCCTATCGGTGAAAAGGCGACCACGGCGGTAAAGGAATATATTCATGGCGGACGGGCCATGGTAAGCAAGGGAGGAAACTCGCCCTACCTCTTCCTCAATTTCAGACAAAAGCCGATGACCAGACAGGGTTTCTGGAAAATTATCAAGAAATACGGGAAAGATGCAGGCATTCAAAAGGAGATCAGCCCACATAGTCTGAGGCACTCTTTTGCAAGCCATCTTCTGGAAGGGGGGGCTGACTTGAGGGCCGTTCAGGTCATGTTGGGCCACGCGGATATCTCCACCACCCAGATCTATACCCACGTCACAAGGGAACGGCTCAAAGAGCTCCATGAAAAATGCCATCCCAGACCATGAGGGGACTAAAGAGCAATGGGTGATCTTATAAAACTTGAAGACAAGACTAAAGGTTCGGCAGGGAGGGTCATTTCTTCCGGCCCATGGGAATTCAGAAAACCGCTGTGGCGAACCCTCTATTTCACACAGATTCTCCGTGTCCTTGTGGAAGAAACACCCCGCGGCTCCAGAACTTTTCCTCAGATGCCCCCCCACTTTGTCTTAAAAGGCGGACTGGCCTATACCATACTCTCCATGTATGCCAACCGAAAAAATGAAAAAGAAATGAGGGAGATCTATTATCTCATAGGCCTCATGGACTGTATGATCAATCAGGTCAATGCGCTTCTGAGAACGGACCTGCTCCGCTCCATGTATAAACAGGTCTTTGCTATGAAGGAAAAGTTGAATTTGCACTGGCATGGGACCCTTGATCAGGTTCTTCTTCCCATTGATTCGCAGCTTTTCAACGAACTTGAATACCGTTCTCTTTTAAGCAGGGCCGGAACCATGAAGGAACTATACCAGACCATCAGACAGGGAACGGAAACCATGTTTGATACCCTGGCATTAAACTACGTTTTCTTCTGCCCTGGAGGGGGTGAGGAAGTTTGGAATCGGAGCATTTCATAAATGAACGGAATGGATTTACGAGAAGACCAATGGGGAATCTTCTCGGTTGTTCATTTTTTTTATTTGACAAAAAGAAATTGGGATATATAATGTTTGGATATCGCGGGGTGGAGCAGTCTGGTAGCTCGTCGGGCTCATAACCCGAAGGTCGTTGGTTCGAATCCAGCCCCCGCTACCATAACAAATTCAATGGGTTAGATGGTCTTCATCTAGCCCATTTTTCGTTGAGGATATTAAATAGTGCCTGAACGAAAACCCGTAATTTTCGGGCTGATTGAGCGGAAATACCGGAGTAACCATGCCGAAGAATCGGGATTTTCTATTAAAAATTGGCATGTTTTTTCTTATTATGCCTCAATGGTAATAATTTAGCATAATTGGGCATACCCGTCCACGTGAAGTAGAACGAGAATCGAAAAGTAACCCATGCAGCCGCTTTAAGCCGTCTCTTTTGCATTTTTTCCAATCGTTGTACTTGTTTCAGCTTTTTTTGTTGAAGAACGTGGCCGATGATTTGGATATTTCGCGACAGGATGGCCAACCCCACATAGCGCTCAAATCCTTTTATTCCATGGTCCCGGCACCGATCCAGCCCATGGTTTTCAAGGGCGTTTATGCTGGATTCTACTGCGGAGTGCTTTCTCCGGGCCTCACGAAACTCTTCAGAGTT
>JBBSAR010000110.1:0-10650 GCA_038252125.1 Desulfatiglandales bacterium | reverse complement strand
GATGTCATAGGTCACAATGGACAACGTGGAGAGGCAGTCCAACCCGGTGCAGCGCTGGTGACACGTACCCACAGAGTTCCCCAGTTTTCGATTCAATTTGACCCTGGCAACCAGGTCTTCAATGGAAGCAGGCGGAAGCGTGAACCGGTTGACGAGCTCATCAATCAAAGGACTTTTCGTTACCGCCATATCCCGCGTCTCTTCCATATTGGCGACCTCATAGGTCGCCCCCGTCGCCTCAATTCCCGCCCTAAGCCTCGGATTATCCACCACATTGGTAATTTTTTCTCCAAACATGTACACGGTGGGATTGAATTTTCTCAACGATTCGATATATTCGTCTTTGGTCATTACGGCCATCTTTACATCCTCCTTGTTCTATTATCCTCATTAAAAGTTATCAGGGTCCCCTCCTATTCTCCGGCCCATTAGCCGTCAGAAATCAGGGACATCCACCTGACCATTCATTTTTTTAGCGCTTTCCAGAACCCTTTCTTTCACATCCGCTATATGGCCGGTAAGAATTTTCTGGGCAAGCACCGCATTCCCCGCGCAAACCGCATCAAAAATTCTCTGATGATCATCGTTCACGGAGGTCGTGAAGGCGACGGGGAGATAGTTTCCGCCGTATTTTAAAAACAGCAGATTATACAGTTGCCTCAAGATTCGGATGTGCGTTTCCTGGCAGGACAATGAGGCCAGTGTTAGGTGAAATTCAACATTTCTCATCAGACGGTCCTGCATGCAAGGTCCCTGTCCGGCGGAAGCATGGGCATCCAGGGCCGCCTTCAGCTTCTTTTTTTCCTCGCCGTTCATGTGTGCGACGGCGGCGGGGAGCAACGAAGGCTCAATCAATTGCCGCAGCTCATAGATCTCCTTTACTTCCTCAAAGCTGAAAGGGGTCAAGAAAAAGCCTCTGTTGGGCTCATGGCGAACAAAACCTTGAATCTCCATCAGCTTGAGCGCCTGGATGACAGGCGTCAGGCTCATTTCCAGCTTGGCAGCAACCTCACGGCAGGAAATTTTCTGACCCGGGACCAGTTCCTTTAAATAGAGCAGCCGCCGAATGCCCTTATAGGCCTTCTGGCTGTGCTCCCCGTTTTGATCTGAATTTTTCTCTTTTGCCGGTTTGGCCATGTCACTCGTGTAAAACAATTTATTAAACCTAAAATTAAAAACTTGATTAAATATTTAATTATATATATAAGCCGATTGTCAAGCGATTTTTAATTAAATAAACAATTCAGCGCTGTTGCATTTATTCCAAACAGCTTAAAATGGCTCATAAATTTATGAAAACGTATCTTATTCAAGAATCCTGGCAGGAATGGAGTCACGAGGTTTTTTTTGCTGCCGCATCTTGGATAAACCTTCACCGACCGTTGAGAGGCCCTTCTATGCTGGTACAACAAAACCCCTTGCGGTTCATCCTCTTGTCCGTACCAGCATAGAAGGACCGGTGCTGCCATAGGAATCAGATGCGGCAGCAAAAAAGACTTCGTGACGGAATGGCTTTTCTGGGTCATCATTTTGCTGCCAGGAAATTTGAATAGGATACGTGAAAACCACGAAAATGAAGGGGAGGAGGAAATATGAGACTGCAGGAGTATGAAGCCGCGGATATTTTCGAAAAGGCCGGCATTCCCGTACCGCGAAGGATTGTGGTCGAAACCACCGGGGAAGCGTTGAGCGCAGCGGGAGAAATAGGTTATCCGGTCGTTATCAAGGCCCAGGTTCTGGTGGGGGGACGAGGGCTGGCAGGAGGGATCAAAACGGCAAAATCACCCCAGGAACTGGAAACGCAAGCAGATAGTCTATTGGGCTCCGACATCAAGGGATTGCCTGTAAACAAGATCCTGATCAGCCAGCAGGTTGAGATTGAAAAAGAAATGTACGTAGGGATTACCGTGGATGGATTCACGGGGAAACCGGTGATCGTAATCAGTATGGAAGGCGGCGTGAATATCGAAAAGACGGCCCGGACAGCTCCGGAGAAGATTACGTCCGTTCATGTGGAACCAGGCCGGAATTTTTATCCCTACCAGGCCAGAACGCTGTTTCGCAAACTTAAGATGAGCAATCGTCAGCTGGTATCTTGTGCCGATATTCTCGTTCGTCTCTACAAAGTGTTCGTGCAAAATGAAGCCCTCATCACCGAGATAAACCCGCTGGTTCTGCAGCCCAACGGAGGTCTACTCGCCGTGGATGCGGTGCTGGAAATCGACGATTCCGCCATCTCACGGATAAAATATTCCATTCCCGATTTCTTGGGACGTATTGACAACCCTCTGGAACGGAGAGGAAAAGAGATAGGAGTCACCTATGTAGATCTGGACGGCGACATCGGGCTTATTTCATCCGGCGCCGGGCTCGGCATGGCAAGCATGGACATCATTGGAGAACGCCTTCGTCCGGCCAATTTCTTGGAAACCGGAGGAGGAATCACGGAAAAACTGCTCTATAAGTGTATGGACCTGCTCATGATGAAAAAAGAACTCCGCGCCATATTCATCAATATCTATGGTGGAATCAATCCGATTCATGAGGGCGCAAAGGGCGTTGTCCGCTATATCAGGGAACACAACGTCCGGATTCCCATTGTCGCGAAGGCATTGGGCAATCTTCAGGAAGAGACCTGGGAAATTTTCAGGGACGGCGGGGTACATGTGGTGACGGAGGCCGCTACGGAAAAGGCGATCGACCGCCTTTGTGAACTCCTTCAAAACCGATGATTTCAATCCATATAGAGCGAGGAAAAAAATGAGCATCTTTCTTAATAAAGACACCCGCGTTATCGTACAGGGCATCACGGGAAAAATCGGCAGCATCCAGACCAAATGGATGCTTGACTACCATACAAACGTGGTCGGAGGGGTCACTCCGGGAAAAGGAGGGGCGGAGGTTGAAGGCCTGCCCGTCTTTGACAGCGTGGAGCAAGCCGTAGAGGAAACCGGCGCCAATGCCTCCGTTTTCTTTGTTCCGGCGCCTTTCGTCCTGGACGCTTTTTACGAAACGGTGGACGCCGGCATCCCGTTCATCGTGGTGGTTCCGGAACACATTCCGGTTCACGATGTCATGAAAATGAGGGCATACGGCCAAGAAAAGAATGTATTTGCCCTGGGGCCGACCACTCCCGGCATACTCGTTCCGGAAGTGGGGAAGATGGGCATTATGCCGGCATCCCTTTTTGCGCCCGGTCGTGTAGGTATCATCTCCCGCAGCGGTACCCTTTCGTACGAATTTGCCGGGATCCTTTCCGAAGTCCATGTGGGCCAAAGTACCGTCCTCGGAATGGGCGCGGATCCCGTGGTCCTGACGAATCTCTCGCAAATCCTTGAGAAGTTTGAATCCGATGGGGATACGGATGGCGTGGTCATTGTGGGAGAAGTTGGAGGAGAACAGGAAGAGCGGGCGGCCGAATTCATCCGGGACCGCATGAAAAAGCCCGTGGCATCCTATATTGCGGGACGTTTTTCCCCGCAGGGCAAACGGATGGGGCACGCCGGAGCCATCGTGCGAGGTTCTTCGGGTACCTTTGAAGGCAAACAAAAAGCTATGGAAAAGGCAGGAGCAACCATGCTCGCATCTCCCATTGACGTGGCGGAGTGGGCCCGCGCGAACAAGCTCAGATAAAGATTGAAGAGTTCCGTATCAACGCGACTGGCCTCATTCCGACCACAGGCGGCAAAGGCGCAGGATCACTTCAGCTGCCTTTTCGAGAGCAATCTCCGGTATCCATTCGGTTTTTGAGTGGACCATCATGGCTCCGCTGAAAAGGTTCGGCGTAGGAACCCCCATGAAACAGAGTCTGGAACCGTCGGTCCCTCCTCGAATCGCCTTTTCCCGGGGAGTAAGACCCGCCGAGATAATGGCCTCTCTCGCCCGATTCATAACATCGGGGTGCTTGTCCAGTACCTCTCGCATGTTCTTGTACTGCTCCCGGGTGGAAAGTTCAATTTTGAGACCGTCATAGCGCAGTTCAAAAGCGCGAGCAGCCTGACTGATGTATTCCATTCGGCGCTGATTCCTTTCGGTCTCAAAGTCACGGATGATATATTTCAGAACAGCTTTGTTCTCGTCTCCAAGAATCCCGGTGAGATGATAAAATCCTTCTCTTTCCGCGGTATGTTCCGGCGTTTCGTATTCGGGAAGAAACGCCGCAAACCGCGCGGCAATAGCTCCCGCATTCAACATCCGGTTCTTCGCGTAGCCGGGATGGATATTCCTGCCATGGAAGACAAGAGAGAGTTTCCAGGCATCAAAGCATTCCTGTTCCAGCTCGCCTATCATCCCGCCATCCACGGTGTAACCGAACTTTCCGAGTCGCTTTAAAACGATATGATCGGCCCCTTCCCCGATCTCTTCGTCGGGGGTAAAAACGATTCTGAGCTCCGGGTGACGCAACCCGTCGAAAGTCCTGAGAGCACTCAAGGCTGCCATAATCTCCGCAACCCCAGCCTTGTTATCGGCCCCGAGCAGAGTCCTTCCATCCGCCGTAATAATCGTCTCTCCCGGGAATTGCCGCAGCTCGGGGGCATCCGAAGGGGTCAAAACAAGGCCATCATTAACAGGGAAACGAATGATCCCCCCATCATAATCCGAGTGGAGAACGGGGACCACATCACACCCCGCCTCCGAAGGGGAGGTATCCATGTGGGCGCAAAAGGTGATCGCGGGACCGTTAAAGCCGACGGAAGCGGGAAGTGTTCCGTATACATAGCAAAAATCGTCCAGATTCACGTCCTGCAACCCCAGGGCGAGCAACTCCTCTTTCAGGATTTTTGCCAGCATCCACTGCCCATCGGTGGAGGGGTGACTCCCTGATTCCGGATCCGAGGAGGTATTGATCGTTACGTACCGGAGAAATTTTTCCATGGCCTCTTTTCGCAGAAAATGTAGGATCTCATCGTCCATAATTCATATTTTCCTCAGTTGATCCCTTTGGGTCTGACGGGGTTCCCCCTTTTTCTCACGACCGGACTTCTTGAGTTTTTCCTTCAATTTTCCAATTTCCTTCTCGATTCTGGGCAACAATTTCTCCTGGATATCTAACCGAAAGGAGGAAACCGCATCACCCATTTCTTTTGACAACCGCTCCATTTCCTGTTGAAATCGTTTAACCTCTTCTTTTTCCGGAAGGCTTTTCATCTCTTCCGAGAATTTATCCAACTCTTTATCAAGAACAGCCACTCCCTTTTCAAACTCTTTGCCCATTTTTTCAAGAACAGCGGATATTTTTGTGGAACCGTTCACAACCGCCCCATTTTTGAGAGCCAATCCTCCCTTCTTAATCTCAAGCATCTCAATAGCTTTTGCCCCCTGTTTTACCGGATCCGGAACAATAAAAAAACGGGAATAATCGGTAACGGCCTTTTTGAAATCTTTCTCAATCTCCACATCAGCAATATAATAGCCCTCCTTGAGGTACGATGCACCCATCACACGTCCGATCCGGTTCTCTTGAAACAGGACACGGTCGCCCTTTTTGAGTCCATCGATCCGGTCAAACCTGACCTGAAGATCGAGATTGCCCTCAAGACATCCTGAAAGAAAAGCACTCATCAGGAGGAATAGCAAAAGTCTTCCAAATATTCTCCAGTCCTTCAAAGATGCATAACTCAAATCATTTCCTCCTCGTTCAGGCCATCGCCCTTCCTTATCTCCTCAACAATCTCAATGATCTCTTTGATATACTCTTCCGGACCGCTCACATAACCCCATCCCTTCTGGGTTTGAAACAGACCATCGAAGGCCGTATCATGATAAGATCGCATCCGATGAGGGATTTCCCTTTCATCGAGAATGCCATGCAAGAGTTGCGCTTCAAAATTGTTTTCCAGCGTAGCCGCTTTTATAAATTCCGTCATAATGCCCCCATTTGAAAATTGGTTAATGCCTCACGTTTCGCAAATCCCTTTGCCGGTGAAGGAGACCTCCAAATGATTATAAAAATAAGTCATTTGGGAGTCAAGGCGAAGTGCGGCAATTTTCATCGTTATCTTGCTGTGCAAAGTAAGAGGCCAGGACTCGGTTCGCCTGAAACGGGAAAACCTCTTCAAAACTACAGTCCCTGCTTGACAAGGAACCTTTGGTTTCGTAGGATCTTTTTGAAAAGATCCAAGGCTTCAGACAGACCGATTCTTTTTCGGTCGATCGACGCAGCCAAAGGGAAAAAAATGATGGGAGCCGCATGTGAAAATCGAGCATAAATTCAATGTTATTTCCCCGGAGGATCTCCTTCGCAGAACCAGCGAAAAAATGGATTTCTTTCTGATCGACACACTTACCCACGATCATTTTGAGAAAGTGCACCTGCCGCACGCAAGAAATGCTTGCGTCTTTGAAGTCACCTTCATGGAACAACTCAAAGAGATCACCCAGAACAAGAACGCTGAATTCATACTCTACGGTTCAAGCGCCAAAAGCATGGATGCCATAAAAGCCGCCGAAAAGCTGAACCGGGAGGGGTACATACAGATAAGCATCTTAAACGGTGGCCTTGAAAGCTGGCGAGCTTCCGGGTTTGCGCTGGAAGGAAATGCGCCCCTTGACTCCGACGATCCTGAAACCACCCTTACTCTTGAAAACGGGGTTTACCGGGTGGACACCGAGCAAAGCCTTATCGAGTGGATCGGGAGGAACGCGAATATCAAGCACTTCGGCACGCTCAGAATATCTGATGGAGAGCTTTCTGTGAAGGAGGGGCTCTTGACCGGCCATTTCGAAGTAGACCTGAATTCCCTCGAAAACATCAATCTAATAGGAAATGAATTGCAGCCGATATTGGTAGCCCACCTTAAATCAGACGACTTTCTTTTTGTCCAAAATTTTCCGAAAGCCTCTTTTACCATCCAAAACTCAAGACCCGCAAAAGACCCGGTCCTTAGCAGCCCGAACCATGAATTGACCGGAACGTTGAATTTGAGAGGGATGGAATTAGAACAGACCTTTTCAGCAACCATAACAAGGCTTGCGGAAGGTGGTCTTGTGGCTCAAGCCCAGTTCGATATCGATCGAACACGATGGGGCATTATATATGGATCGGCCCGCTTCTTTGAACACCTGGGAATGCACCTTGTTTTTGACATGATCAATATTCAAATCAAGATCGTTGCACACCTCGCCTCATGAAAGACTCGGGTTCACCCCATAAGCCCCCTTTCATTGTCGGATTTTCAACAACAAGAAGAACTCACCTTTCCTTTTATTTCAACCTGATTTATAGCTGCATCATCATCGGGTTCTATGACGCAGCAGCAGGAAGATGACTTCCGGCCCAAAAGGGAATTGATAACCGCCGCGGCGCACCCCACGCCGGCTTTGACATACAAGGCTTCCACCGGGCAATTTCTGGCGCAGGCGCCGCATTCCATGCACCGGTCCTTCCTTTCAATGGAGGCGCAGCCGTTATTCATGGCAAGTACCTGGTGGGGACAGACCGCAAGGCATGTGCCGCATCCCACGCATTTCTCCTGATCCAGTCGCAGGGTAACCACATCTCTCAGGTAGATCAAATTTCCCATAACATCGTCTCCTTAAGCAACAAACCGGGACCCCAACCATAGGCAGAAACCCGCGACAGCCCCGATAATCTCCAGGGGAACCGCCCATTTCATCTCTTTTCGGACCCCCGAAAGGGAGGTGTAGGTGGAGGCGCCGGTGAAATTCATGGCCAGGTAAGCGGAAAAAGACGAAATCAACAGAACCCATGCCAAAATTTCGGGCCAATCGTTCCAGTTGCTGAAAAACCCTGTTCGGAAGACCGCAAAAAGGATTGCAGTAATCAAACCCATGACCAGCCCTTTCACGGCAAAGGCCCTGCCGGGGAGCCATGGCAACAGGATCGGGGTCAGAACAGCACCCGAAACCAAGGCGCCTAAAAGGCAGAGGACCGCAAACAGCCCGTAGTGTAGCATCCCCGACCAAAATCCCGCATCACCACCCAGTCCGCCCAGGAGGAAAAATCCAGGAATCATGATCAGCGTCCACTTGAGCGCCCCTACCAGTTCGACAGGGACCAGAACGGTCCTCTCCTTTAGAGAGAACGTCTTTTGCCGCATTTCAGGAGTCGCTTTCATCCCTGCATCCAGAAATGCCGGAAGATTCGCCGCTTCGATGGGACCGTAGATTGCCTTGAAACCGGAGAGTTTTCTTACCTGATAGGCCGCAACCCCCGGACCGGAGAGCTGGGGCAAAATCACCTCCCGGTGATCCACAACCCGATCCAATTGACTGAACCCGATACGCCGAACCAGCTCTTCCGTACAAAAGGTGCCCTTCCCGGCCGCGCACCATACGTTTATGCCGTTGGTATCTAAGGCCAATATCCAAGCATTCCGACCGGGGACGGATTCCCGCAATCGGTCAAAACTCATCTTGTAATTGGCAGTAACCAAAACGGGATCGGATTTTCCCGGACTCCCAAGAGCATAAAGACCCGGATCGACGGTATACTCCATCCGTTTGACTCCCCACCTCGCCTTGAACGTTCCCCAGCGATCCGCTCCGACCAATTTTGAGGATACACGGGGAACGGGACCTGCGACCGTAGAAACGGTTCCCAAGACAAAAGGCTGATCCGTTGAAGGGAGGCTCAACTGAGCCTTCTCTTTGGAGGGTCAGCAACTGACGGATGGTTTTTCAGAAGGGGGGGGTCCCATGGGGAAAACGCCGCAGCCAAAATTGCCGGGCTTGTCATCTGCTATTTTATTCGTTTCCGGATTCATCTTTTCATCTCCACAAATTCAGGCCGGTCGAACTCTCCACGAATAGAGCTTTCAAGGAGAGTTTTATAATACTCAAACACGCCATCTACTGTGCAGTAGCAGACACGAGGGCCATCAATCTCCCCTTGAACCCACCCTGTTTCCTTTAGAATTTTCAGGTGCTGGGAGATGCTGGATTGAGCCAAAGGGAAGGCATTTACTATATCCCCGCACACACATCGCTGTCCGGCGGGTTTGTTTTCCAGCATTCGGACGATCTCCACCCGAACGGGGTGCGCAAGGCCTTTGGACAGTTGGGCAAGACTCTTTTTCCCGCTTTCCAGAGAACTCCCCCCTGAATTTCCGTACTCCACCGGTCGATTCGTGCACTGCAATATGCCTTTATTCATAAACCCCATCGCTCCGTTCAATATTCCCCATGCGCCGTTCATTCATCGTAAATCGTAGATATACGATTATAAATCTCTATTCCAAGTTCGTCAAGCCCGTTTACCCAGAAAAATACGATCTCTCATCCGTGAACGGTTCAATTCAGCAGTTTCAGGCCGTCGCGGAAGAGATAGACAGCCAGCACACAGAGCACAAATCCCAGGAAACGCATGGTGTATATGTATCCCTTTCCCGCAAGAAAACCCCGCCATCTACCCACCAGGAGGGCAAGCGAGATCTTTGATCCAACAAGGAGCAGGTAAAATCCGGCGATAAAAGCCGAGGGGGCGAAAAAACTCTCTGCCATCGCCTTTGTGACGATTGGAGCCCCCACGCTGAACCAGAAGATATAAGGGTGAGGGCTCAGGAAATTTACGATGACCCCTTTGGCGAGGGATCGTGGCTTCGCGCTCTCCAGGTCAATTTCCACGCCTTTTGTGCGCAGACATTGAACTCCCAGATAAAACACAAAACAACCTCCAACGATGGAGAATCCCCCCAGTATCGGTTTGAAACGGGACAATTGCGTGGACAGGAGCAATGTGAGGAGAATAATGGGCAGGTCGGTAATGAATGGAGCAAGCGCTACCTTTACACCGGATCTGATGTCGTGCCGAAGTGTTTCGGAAACGACAAGCGTCAGAAGCGGGCCTGGGGAAAAGCCGGCGGCCAGACCCAGGATAAGGCCCGTAATTAGAAAATCAGACATAGAACCTTCAGGCTATATCGACCATCTTAGTCCAGATCCAACGCGGCCTTGCATTGATTGCATCTTTGAGCACCCCGGAAAACCTTATTGCCGCAAACCGGGCATACATACCGTGCTTCCTCATCCTGAATCCAGCGCTCGGTACCCACTTCCCGCCAGTAGGGAATGACCCGCAAAATCACCTTTTTGCCGACAGTCATGGGAAACTCTTCAATGTGCCGGCAGGGAAACACATCACACTCGTGACATCCGGCAAAGCCCTTCTCCTCCACGCAATCCCGAATGTCACAACGCTGACAATAGAGGAAACGGTCATCCGAAAGGCACCCTTCACACCGAATATCCTCCACGGAAAGACCTTCACTATCCGGAAGAACCCCTTTTCCCTCCATCTTGCCCTGGTACAGCTTTACCAGGCGTTCCTTGAATTTCAGGTTATTATCGCGATAGGCCATACGGACGGCACAGACACCGCAATACAGCCCGCAAGGTGAAACCAAGTCCGGATTGATCTCCATGATATGTTACAACCTCCTGTCCCTAACCTTCCCCCGCTCCGCCGGTCATCGAATGGACTTTTGCCACTCTTTGGCAAAGATCTCCGCTATCCGGCTTACCTGGGAAGGATCAATCTTGAGGGCCTTGGCCACTTCGGCATAGAGCAATTTTCTATCTCCGTTTTCCGCACTTACAAGGTTTTGCAGGTCTCTTTTTTCTTTCAGGCTCAACCCACCGGGATTGGCCAAAGCCACGTAGCCATTATTCTGTTCCTGCAAAATCCCTTTC
>JBBSAR010000109.1:0-10668 GCA_038252125.1 Desulfatiglandales bacterium | reverse complement strand
GTTCCGCAGTGCCCCTGGCGCTCCACAGGCTGAATGTGGATCCGGCGCTTGCGGCGGGTCCTTTTGTGGCCACCTCCAATGATATCCTGGGCCTCCTGATCTATCTGGCTATTGTTACGGCTTTTTTGCGCAGTGTATGAATGGGGTTTGGAGTTCCGCAAACAAGGTTTCATGACTCCCATTCCTGCCGGGATTCTTGAATAAGGCACGTTTAGCCACTCTACACATCTTCGTGAAAAAAGCGGTATACGCTTTCCGAAAGGGCTCGGCTGAAACCGGGCACCTGTTCCATTTCTTCAAGTGAAGCACTTGAAATAGCATTTATGTCTTTGAAATATTGTAGTAAAATCTTCTTCCGTTTTTCTCCGATCCCGGGGATTCCGTTTAATTGAGAAGTCGTCAGATTGTTTCTCCTCAGCTTTCGATGGTAGCCGATGGCGCGCCTGTGCACTTCATCCCTGATGCGCATCATCAGAAGTAGAACCGGATGGCCCGCACGCAGATTCAACGGATTTTTTCTGCCCGAGATATAGATTTTATCACAGGTTTCCTGCCGGGCTTCATCGGGTTTGGCTATGGAAATGACCTCGGGAATATGGGAGGGGAAAATTCCTTTGGAAGCCTTTCCGATCTGGGCTTCCAGGCCGTGTTTCACCGCGGCGAGATGCCCCCTTCCGCCATCTACCAGAAAAATATCGGGCAGGTTTCCCTGCTTTACCCTTCTGGTGATCAGTTCCGCCATCATTCCGTAATCATCGATTCCAACCACGCTTTTCATCCGGAAATTCCGATAGCCTTTTTTGTTGGGCTCTCCTTCGGCAAAAGAGACTACGGCGCCAACCGCCATATCCCCTTGAAAATTGGAGATATCAAGCGCTTCAATAAACACCGGAGTCTTCTGGAGGCCGATCGTTGATTTGACCAGAATCATCAGGTTTTGTTTTTCGGACTCAAGACGCCCCGTTAGTGTCTTTTCCGCATTGGTTCGTGCGATGTCCACCAGCCTTGCCTTGCTTCCTCTCCGCGGTGTGTGTATGGCTACCTTTTTCCCTGCCAGATCGGAAAGCCATGCCGCAATGGGGTCCTGGTCCGGGACGTTTTCTGAAAGCAGAATCGTGGAGGGGATGAAGGCCTTTTCAGGATAGTACTGTTTTAGAAATGCCTCCAGAACTTCCGCGGAGGTTCCGGTGTCTTCAAAGAAGAAACTTCGGTTCTCGATCAATCTTCCCCCGCGCACGAAGAGTACCGCAAGCTGGTGGAACAGGCCGCTTTGAACCACCGCGATAATGTCCTGGTCTTCCATCCCCTGGGAAACAACGTGCTGTTTCTCCAAGGTTTTCTCTATGTCTCCGATCTGATCCCGTGTCCTGGCGGCATTTTCAAAGTCAAGCCGCGAAGAAAAATGTTCCATTTCATCCCTTAGCGTTCGAATCAGTTCCCTGTCGCGGCCCTCCAGCAGGAGTCTTATCTGGTTCACTATTTTGCCATAGTCCGCTACGGGGACTGCGTTGGCACATGGACCAAGGCACCGATTCATCTGGAAATTGAGACAGGGTCTTGTCCGTACCTTGAATTTTCGGTTGCTGCACTTCCGAAGCTTGAAAATCCGGTCGATCAGCCTGTGGGTGCTCCTCACGGCGTTGGCGGATGAAAAAGGTCCGAAATACAGGCTTCCGTCTTTCTTCATTTTCCGTACAATCTGGAGCCGTGGATAGGGTTCTTTCACGTCCAGTTTCAAACAGGGATACTGTTTGTCATCCCGCAGGATGATATTGTATCGGGGCATGTATTTTTTGATCAGGTTTCTTTCCAGGATGAAGGCTTCCTGTTCCGTGGAAGTCAGCATGAAATCCAGGTGGCGCACCCTTTCCATCATGACGGCCGTCTTGTGCGGCAGGTCTTTTGCCGGCCTGAAATAGGAAAGAACCCGCTTTTTCAGGTTCTTGGCCTTTCCCACGTAAATGACGGCATCGTCGTGATCTTTATAAAGGTAAACCCCCGGTTCATCGGACAGGGTTTTCCTGAGAAATGCCGGATCGAGCGGGTTGGGTGTTTCCATTTTCGTGATATCGTTCATGGTTGAAATCTCAATTTTTGCTCTGGCCATGCCATGGCAAGGGGCTTGCAAATGCAGAGAGTAAATGATACACAAGGTCCAAGTCAAGATCGTTGAATTTTAAAGATAAGACAGGTTACGCATGACGAGATGGATTTTCTTTCCGGTCCTTACGGGGGTCTTTCTTATAGCTTTGAGCGCCTGTGCTCCATCGAAGAGGCCTATGCCCCTTACTGCTGAAATGGCTGGTGTTTCGGAGAAATTCAGCTCCGGCGAGATCATCGATCTCAAGGCCGGCAAGGCGATTTCTTTTGATTGCCTCCTGGATCAACTGGAATCCGTCCCGCTGGTCTTTGTGGGGGAGAACCATGACAATCCGGAACATCACCTGATACAGGTTCAGATCCTGCAGGGGCTCATGGACCGAAACCATGTCCGGACGGTGGCCATGGAGTTTTTTCCAAGGACCGCGCAGGGCATGATCGATGAATATATGAAAGGCGAAATAGATGAAACAACCTTTCTGAAAAAGATAGATTGGGACAAGATCTGGGGCTTTCCCTATTATTTTTACCGGCCGTTGATTCTTCAAATCAGAGAAAAGAACGGAGTCCTCTTGGCCTTGAATGTCCCGCATGAGATCGTTCGGAAGGTTGCGCGATCGGGTCTTGCAGGTCTCAATGAGAAAGAACGGAGCCAGGTGGCCCGTGAGATCGATTTGAACAATGAAGAACACAAGGCCTATATGGAGGAGGTTTTCGGAGGGCATTCCCACCATGGGATTCAACACTTTGAGTCCTTTTACGAGGCGCAATGCGTTTGGGATGAAACCATGGCGGAAACCATAGCCGATTATCTGAAAAGTCATCCCGGGCCCATGGTGGTATTCACCGGCAACGGGCACATTGTTAATAAATTCGGGATTCCCGACCGGGTCAAAAAACGCATGGACATACCGATGGCGACCATTGCGGTATCTCCGTTGACCGAACAGTTGAATATCGACGGCGAAATGGCCGATTACCTCTGGTTGACGGGGTCCTGTTCCTCAAGAAAACATCCCTTTATGAGAAAATAGGGGCTGGAAATTTTTTTAAAAATCCTGTATCACGTCAAAGACGCGATTAGCGATTAGCGGTTAGCGATTGGCCATGCCATATGGGTTGCTTAAGAAACAGGATGGAATAGCCTTAAAACCGAAGACGAATCCGCGATTTTAGGGCCACAACCTGGATTCCTGCGTATGCGGGGATGACGTGCTCTGAGGAATCACTATTCTGTGGTGAATATAAAGATTCTGAGCTCCTCCGTCATTCCGGCATGTTTTTAGCCGGAATCCAGGAGTTTGTGCAGCAAGGTGGATTCCCTCGTACGAGGGAATGACGGGAAACGGATGATATAGCTGTTTTTTTCACCAGGCCAAAAATTTCGAGCAGGATCGCAGAGGCGAGAGAGACCTGAAACCTGAACACTGAAACCTACGTTCCGGTTGCCCGGAAAGGAATTCTTCGAGATGACTCGCGAAGAACCGAAAACCTTCTTTCTTTGCGCGATACGAGGCAGATCGCATGCATCATGACCGCTCCTTTCATTACTGTCCCGTTTGTGGTGGAAAGGCTGTAAACACGAATATGAAAGAGGGGGAGCCGTTTCGTCTGGTTTGCACCGGTTGCGGTTATGTGCAGTACCTGGACCCCAAAGTTGTTGCCTGCACCATTTGTGAATTGAAGGGGAAAATCGTCCTTCTCAAAAGGGCCAGCAATCCCCAGAAGGGAAAGTGGGTGATGCCGGGCGGATATGTGGATCGGGGAGAAGAAGTCCCGGTTGCCGCAATCAGAGAAACCCGGGAAGAGTGCGGGATAGAAGTGGTTTTAAAGGAGTTATTGGGTGTTTATTCCTATGCAGGGTATGTTGAAGTGGTTATTGTGTACCTGGCGGAGCACATATCCGGGAACCTGGCGCCCAAAGATGAAACACTGGAGGCGCGACTCTTCGGCGAAGAGGAGATCCCCTGGGAGGACATGGCTTTTCAAAGCACGGTCGATGCGTTGAAAGATTATTATACGAGGAGAAAATAAAACAATGAAGATAAATCCGGAAAGATTAAATCATCTGACTCCCGAAAGAAGACGTTCTATCATGGAGAGGTCCATGGAGGATATCGCTTCTGTTTTCGAGGATGTGCGGAATATTGTAACGGATATCAAAGCCCGTGGAAACGCGGTGGTCCTGGAGCACTATCGGAAACATAAGGCAGATATCACCGACGCGGATCTCGAGGTCACCAAAGAAGAGATCCATGATGCCTACAGCCGGATCAACCCGGACGTAGTGGAATGCCTGAAAAAGGCGGCAAAGAACATCCGTAAATTTCACAGTGCCCAGCTTGAAAGGGAGATGTGGTCCATCGAAATTTCAAAGGGCATTCTTGCGGGGCGCATTACGAGGCCGATGGATATTGTGGGGTGTTATATCCCCGGAGGAACGGCCGTTTACCCCAGTTCGATCCTCATGACGGTCCTGCCCGCGAAGGTGGCGGGGGTGGAGAAAATCGTTGCGGTTACCCCTCCCGGCAAGGGAATGACGGCCAATGATGCGACGCTGGTGGCCGCGGACATTGCCGGGTGCGACAGGATCTTCAAGGTCGGGGGACCGTGGGGTGTTGCCGGCCTGGCTTACGGCACGGAAACCATGCCGAGGGTGGACAAGATCGTGGGACCCGGTAATAAATATGTTACCGCGGCCAAGATGCTGGTGTACGGTCAGGTGGATATCGATTCCCCGGCCGGACCGAGCGAGGCGCTTATCCTGGCCGATGACTCGGGCGACCCGGAACTGATCGCGGTGGATTTTCTTTCGCAGGTGGAACACGATCCCGACTCCGCGGCGGTTCTGGTGACCACATCGGCATCGCTTGCCTCGGCGGTTTCGGACATCATCGCAAGAGAATATGAAACACTGCCTCGCAAAGAGATTTTCGCGTCTTCCCTGACCAAGCATTCCTGCATACTCATCGCCGATGATATGGATCAGGCCGTGGACTTCACCAATGAATACGCAACGGAACATCTTCAGATCATGACCCACGACCCGTTTATCACCCTGAACCGGATAAAGCACGCGGGCTCCATCTTTATGGGGCCCTACGCCCCCGTTCCCGTGGGCGATTATGCATCGGGCACCAACCACGTGCTGCCCACGGGCCAGTGCGCGAGAATGTTTTCCGGACTGTCCGTGGACGACTTCATAAAGAAGCCCACCTTTCAGTATCTGAGTAAAGAAGGGCTTGAAAGTCTGAAAGACACGGTCATAACCCTGGCGGAAGCGGAAGGTCTTCCCATTCACGCCAGGGCTGTAAGGGCTCGATTTAAGTAATGACCGTGGGCTGTTTTGTTTCAAAAGGTTGCAAGAAACTCAAACCTAAAGGAGGATGGAAAAATGGCGGACATTAAGGGATATAACATGCCCGACGAGCTTTATTATCACGAGGAGCACAGCTGGGCGCGTGTGGAAGGTACGACCGTTACCGTGGGCATGACGGATATGTTTCAGAAGGAAGCGGGGGATATCGTTTTCGTGGACCTGCCGGAAGAGGAAGATGAGGTAAGCCAGGGAGAGGTCTGCGGGAAGATCCAGTCCAGGAAATGGATCGGCAAGCTGGTGGCGCCGGTTTCCGGTGAAATCCTCGAGATCAACGAAGAGCTGGAAGAAGATACCAGCCTCATCAATAATGACCCTTACGCGGAGGGTTGGATCCTGAAAATCAAGGCGGAGGACGAGGATGATCTTGCCGGGGAGCTTGAAAAACTTATCCACGGAGATGCCGTGGCGGCCTTTGTGGAAAAAGAGATAGCCAAGACCGAGGCGGAAAAGCCAAAGGGTATGGGAACGGTTTATTGATATGCCCGAGGCCTGGCGTCTTTTTAAAAATCTTACGCGGTCGGTTTCCACCGCGGAAGGATTGGCGGTGGATGATTGCCTTCCATTGTCGGTGGAGGAACATCATTCTCCACCTACCCTTCATCTCTATACCTTTATCCCCTCGGTGATTGTCGGAAAATACCAGGACATCCGATCCGCCCTGAAGATCGACCGATGCGAGGAAAGAGGGATAGAATACAACCGGCGGAGCACCGGCGGAGGGACGGTGATCATGGGGCCTGAGATTGTGGCCCTGGGATTGGGAATCAATGTGGATTATCCCGGTCTGAAGACGGGGGTCGGCGGCATCTTCGAATCGTTGAGCGCGGTGTTGATCCGGGCGCTGGGGTTCCTTGGCGTGGATGCGGGTTTTCAGCCGAAGAACGACCTGGAGGTACACGGCCGGAAAATCGCCGGCTTGTCGGCCGCTTCGGAGGCGGGAAACAGCCTTCTTTTCCACACAAGCCTTCTGGTGGATTTTGATGTTCCCTTGATGACCGATATCATGAATACGCCGATCGTCAAGCTGCAGGACAAGGGCTACAACTGCTTCAGTCAGCGCATGACAACCGTGCGGGAGGAATTGGGTCGCCATGTTTCCGTAAAAGAGATGGTGGAGGCCATCCAAAAGGCCTTTGAAGAAGAGTTCGGCATCCATTTCCGGGAAGAGGAGCCGGATGAATGGGAGCAACACACCATCGAGCGGCTCATTAAGGAACGCTACACCAAAGAGGAGTGGATTTTTTCCAACAGGCATCCCCGGGCGAGGATGGGGGTAGGGCGCTTGAAGACACCGGGCGGACTCCTTGAAATCTACCTCTCGCTCTCAGGCGCCTCCATTGAGAGTATCCTGATCACAGGCGATTTTTTCTCCACCACGGAGGATGTCCACCGGTTGGAAAATGCCCTTAAGTGGACTTCATCCAACGGTGAGAACATTGAACGGAATCTCTCGGAAGTCTGGCGGGAGAATATGATTTACGGGGTGGATATCTCTACCCTCACGGAGTCCATCTTGCTGGCAAAAAAGAATCAGGTCCGGCTATGACAGTGAACGAAGAAAAATGAAAGAACAAAGAACCATTTCACCCACGACAAAACAGGAAAGTCCCGATTACGCCAAAATGAGCCATGCCACGGCCATATCCCTGGGACTCGCGCGAGGGAGGATGTATCGCGGGGCGGTGAACCGTTGCGTGAACCTCCTGGTGCATTATCCCGAGGGTTGTTCCGCCAACTGCGCTTACTGCGGCCTGGCCAAAAAACGCCCGGGAACTTACCGGGAAAAGAGCTTTATTCATGTGGAATGGCCCGTTTTTTCCATGGATCGGATTGCGAGCGCCATTAATGAGGCGCCCCCGTATGTGAAGAGAACCTGTATTTCCATGATCACCAACGGGAAGTGCACGGACGATACCATCCAAATGACGAAAAGTCTCAAAATGGATACGCGGCTTCCCGTATCCGTCCTCATAAGCCCCACCATTATGGAAACGAGTGACCTGCGCGAATTGCGGGATGCGGGGGCCGACAAGATCGGGGTGGCCATTGATCTGGCCACGGAAGATCTTTTTTCCCGGTACAGAGGGAAGGGGGTATCGGGCCCCCACAAGTGGGAAAAATACTGGGAGACCATGGGTTCCGGCGTGGGTATCTTCGGTCGTGGCAATGTGGGGGCCCATTTAATGGTGGGAATGGGAGAAACGGAACAACAGGTGACGGCGCTCATGGCAAGGCTTAAAGAAATGGGGGTTATGTCCCACCTGTTTTCCTTTTTCGCGGAAGAAGAGTCGGCCCTTACCGGGAAGGCGCAACCTCCGTGGCCGACATACCTGAGAGTGCAGCTTGCCCGCCATATTATGGAAGAAAATCTGGCCGGATTTGAGGACATGGAGTTTGATTCGGAAGGTAGGATTACGGGCTTTGGTCTGTCCGATGAACCATTAAGCGAAATTATTCATTCCGGCATCCCCTTTATGACGACAGGGTGTCTCGGGGATAACGGCAAGGTAGCGTGCAACCGTCCGTTCGGAAACTGCCTGCCCGACGTGAAACAGTGGAATTATCCCTACGAACCCAATGACGAAGAAAAAGACCTTATAAGGCAACAGATCTTCAATCAGGCCTGAGCAGATCTAAAATGCATGCCGTATAAAAAACATTTTGACAAACGAAAGGATAGATAGTATAAAATCTTTTTTCTTGGGGCCGTTAGCTCAGTTTGGTAGAGCAGCGGACTTTTAATCCGTTGGTCGCGGGTCCGACTCCCGCACGGCCCACCAGTAAAGTCAAGCACTTACGGCGTATTGCGGTAAGTGCTTTTTCATTTAAACCTTGAATTTATCCCACTCCTGTCCCACCTTTGCAGGGTAGTGAGGGTAATTTCTGGTAAATAGATACAGTTTATGGCGGTAATGGAATCCGCACGTAACATCTGAAAAGAACTTTTCAAAAGAACTTGTCCCACTCTGTCCCACCCCAAAAATACCAAAAAGAAAAAATATTTATCCCGCAGATGATTTTTCTGGAGATGGCGGGGGAACGAGTGCAAGAGGATTTGAGATAGTGCTGCTAACCGGTGCTGACCAATTTCCTCATACCCAACATCCTAAAACAATGCCGTTCAAGGAAAGAAGAGAGGAATCCAGCTCTGGCGCGCTCGTTGTAGCCATAACCTATGTAACATATTAGGATAATCCAAAAAGTAAAGTAAATATTCGGCCTACCTGAAAAAAAATCAAAAAAGTTCAAAAAAGTTCGGGACACGAGGGTATGCCATGTGGTAGAAGCAGAATTATGACTGCTTCCACTACAAAAACTCTGCCGTGCTATGAACCCGAGAACAGGGCTGATGTTATCGATTTGCGTTTGTCGCAACCTCGGCAAATTGTAATCTTAGAAAAGGAATATCTGGAGTTGAAATGCGCCGTAGGCTATTGGCAGGCCATGCATGGGAAAGCCGTCTTACGTGAAAATGAACTGAAGCAGATCATAAAAGAGCAAGAGGGCCAAATCCGTGATCTGCAAGGTCGACTATTTGGCAAAACGAGCGAAAAGGGAAGTTGCAGAAAAGAAAACGGAAAGAAAGAATCACCTCCGGAGAAACGACCCCGCGGTCAGCAACCAGGGACGAAAGGGCATGGGCCTACCGTCCGTCCCGATCTTGCACAGAAAGAGGAACGTGTTGACTTTCCAGCCCGCCCGGTATGTGCGAAATGCGGCCTGCCTTACCTGGTTGATGAAAGCAAGGAAGCAGAAATTCATGAAGTTGAAGTGAAAGCCTATACGCGTAAAATTGTACGCTGCTGCATGAAAAAGGGGTGTTCGTGCAAGGGCGTTCCCGATACCGTTACCGCGCCTATGCCACCGACAGTTATCCCTGGAAGTCCCTATGGAATTTCCATTCGGGAAAGCGTTCTATTGAACAAATTCCATTACAGTCAGCCCACCAACCGCCTTCTGAATCAGTATGGGGAATTGGGCTTGCCGATTTCTCCCGGAAGCATTGCGGGAGGGTTGAAGATCATCAAAGGTCTTTTTGAACCTGTCTATGACGCATTGTATGCACTACAAATGACAGAAGACAGGTTCCATAATGATGAAAGCGGTTGGAAGGTCTTTGAAAGCATCGAAGGCAAAAGCAACAACCGCTGGTGGCTATGGGTCAGTCGATCTGCATCGGTGGTTTATTTTCTGATTGCACCTGGCCGTGGCGCTGACGTGCCGGTAGAGCATTTTAAAAACATAGCCGGCAAAAAGATTATTGTTGTTTGCGATCGGTACAGCGCTTACAAGTCACTGGCAAAACAACTGCCCTTCATCATACTGGCCTTTTGTTGGGCGCACGTTCGCCGCGATTTTCTTGATGCAGGCAAAAAGTATCCCGAGTTGGAGGAGTGGGCGCTTTCGTGGGTTGAAAAAATTGGAGAGCTTTACCACATCAACAACCTGAGGCGTGAAGAATTCGATCCGAAACTTCCTGTCCAATGGCAGTCCCCATCCTTCAAAGAGCAACATGAGAAGTTGATCGAAAAGATGGATGCCATGGCTGAAGAACGGGATGTCTTCATAGAAACATACGGTGCTGATGATGCGGATTCAACTTTGTTGTCCAAAGTTGAATGTAAAATCTTGACGAGTTTGCAAACCCACCGGGAGGGGTTGAGCGTCTTTTTGGTTCACCCTGAAGTGCCGATGGACAACAATAATGGAGAACGACCCATTCGCAATCCCGTGACAGGTCGAAAAAACTTCTATGGCTCGGGAAGCCTGTGGAGTTCTCAGTTGGCAGCGATTATGTTTTCAATTTTTCAAACCATTGCTTTATGCGGTCTCAACTGCAATCATTGGCTGAGATCATACCTGACGGCTTGTGCGGAAAACCACGGTAAGGCGCCTGATGATATATCCTCATTTCTTCCATGGGAAATGGATGAAGCCCGTCGGCGGCAATTTTCCAAGCCTCCGAATACATCATGAGTTGCTATTGTGGTCGGGACTTCACGCCCAAGGAATTTAAACAGATTCGATCCCTCATAAACCAAAATCCCGAGTTCAACCGGATGCGCCTTTCCAAAGAAGTGTGCGGGATGTTTCAATGGCTGAAGCCTGACGGTAATCTAAAGGATATGTCGTGTCGTGTTGCCATGCTGCGAATGCATAAAGATGGCTTAATCGAGCTGCCCCCTCCC
>JBBSAR010000108.1:0-10689 GCA_038252125.1 Desulfatiglandales bacterium | reverse complement strand
TGACCAACTCCAAGGGGTTCCCCACGAACGCCGTTTTAGGAGTGACCAAAATGGTCCTCAAACTCATGGCAGACAGGAATCCCGAATATTTTGCCGTGGTTTTTGACTCCAAAGGACCCACCTTCAGGCACGAAATCTACAAAGAATACAAGGCCAATCGGCCTCCCATGCCGGAGGAGATGGTCGTGCAGCTTCCGGTAATCAAGGATATCCTGCAAAAGCTTGGAATCCGGCTTATGGAGCTTGGCGGCTATGAGGCCGACGATATTATCGGGACCATGGCCAGGGTGAGCCAGGAGAAGGGTTTTCAGGTGGTCATGGTGACGGGAGACAAGGATTTCAGACAGCTCGTCACCCACGATGCAACCCTGTGGGACACCATGAAAGACCGGATTACCGATTATGAAAGCATTCGTGAAGAATACGGAATCGAGCCGGAGAAATTTCTGGATGTGATGGGGCTTAGCGGGGACACTTCGGACAATATCCCGGGGGTTCGGGGGGTGGGGGAGAAGACCGCCCTGGATCTGGTAAAAGAGTTCGGTTCCATGCAAAACCTCTTTGAGCACCTGGACCGGATTACAAAAAAGAAGCTCAGGGAAAATCTGGAGGCTTGCCGCGATCAGGCCTTTCTCAGCAGGACGCTGGTAACCATCGATCGGTTTGTCCCCGTTGACGAAGATCTGAACGCACTCCGATTGGGGGACCCTTCAGGAGATGAACTGGCGAACCTCTTCCGGGAGCTTGAATTCCGGGGGCTGTGGGATCAATTTGCATCCAGAAAAGAGCTCCACACCGACTATCGACTGATCCTCTCCATGGAGGAATTGGAGGCCCTGGCCGGGCGGATCAGAGGGGCGGGGTTCGTGTCCGTGGATACGGAAACCACCAGTACGGAACCCATGCGGGCGGATCTGGTGGGGATCTCCTTTTGTTGCGAAAAAGGCAAGGCCTTCTATTTGCCTCTTACCCATCTCTATCTGGGCGTACCCGACCAGATCTCGCTTGATGCCGCCCTGCCCGTTCTGAAAGAGTTTCTCGAAGATGAAAATATTGCGAAGATAGGGCAGAACATCAAGTATGACGGGGAAGTGCTGAAGCGCCACGGGGTGGAACTTCAAGGGATCAGGTTTGATACCATGATCGCCTCCTATGTGATCGACCCGGGGCTCCGGCAACACAACCTGGATGCCCTTGCGCAGCATTACCTGAACCACAAGATGATCAGCTATCATGAGGTGGTGGGTAAAGGAAAAGGACAACTCAATTTCTCGCAGGTGGACATTGAGAGGGCCTGCGAGTATTCCTGCGAAGACGCGGACATTGCTCTGCGTCTGAAAGCCATCCTTGAAAAACGATTAAAGGAGGAGGAGAACGAGGATCTTTTCTATCTCCTTGAGATGCAGCTCGTCCCGGTTCTTATGGATATGGAGATGTCCGGCATCCGGATTGACGCGGATCTGTTTCGGGAGATGTCGGGCCGATTCGGCGGATACATGAAGGCCATTGAAGCCGATATCTTTGCCGAGGCCGGGATGGAATTCAATATCAATTCATCCCAGCAGTTAGGGTACGTGCTCTTTGAAAAGCTGGGACTTCCCGTACAGAAGAAAACGGCCAAGAGCGGACGGTATTCCACGGATGTAAAGGTCCTTCAACAGCTTTCGGCATCCGCCTTTAAGATCCCGGAACTGCTCCTTCGCTATAGGACCCTTTCCAAACTCAAATCGACCTATCTGGATGCCCTGGTGAAAATGGTGGACCCGGTTACCGGGCGAATTCACACCTCCTTCAATCAGACCGTTGCGGCTACGGGGCGACTGAGCAGCAGCAATCCCAATCTGCAGAATATTCCAATCCGTGGAGAGGAGGGCAGGGCCATTCGGAAAGGATTTGCAGCCGATAAGGGAAATCTGCTGGTCTCCGCCGATTACAGCCAGGTGGAGCTGCGCGTATTCGCCCACTATTCCGGCGACGATGCGTTCATAGAGGCATTCAGGAAGGATCGGGATATCCATGCCCGTACGGCCTCGGAGATTGTGGCCGGAGAAGGGGAGGAAGTGACTCCGCGGATGAGAAGCATTGCAAAGGCGATCAATTTCGGCATTATTTACGGTATGGGCCCGAAAAAGCTCAGCGATGAGCTTGGGATTGATTTGAAGGTGGCCAAAGATTATATTGCCGCGTACTACGACCGCTATCGAGGGGTGGCCTCTTATCGGGACAGGATGATTGCAACGGCTCGGGAAAAGGGGTATGTGACGACCCTTCTCAACCGAAGGCGGTATCTTCCCGATATCCAGCATGCCAATAACCGGATACGGTCCGAGGCGGAACGCATGGCCGTGAATACACCCATTCAAGGGACGGCGGCGGATCTGATCAAGCAGGCGATGATTACCATTCACGGGAGGATGAAGAAAGAAAACTTCCGTGCCAAAATGCTTCTGCAGGTCCACGATGAACTGGTATTCGAAGTCCCGGAAGACGAGCTGGAACGTTTGATGCCCATGGTAAAAGAAGAAATGGAAAGCGTATACCCTCTGGATGTCCCCCTGAAGGTGGATATCAACTTTGGAAAGAACTGGGACGAGGCTCATTGAGATTTAAACCATGACCATGAAATATGTATTCGGGCCGGTCCCTTCCAGGCGGTTGGGGCTGTCTCTCGGGGTGGACCTTATCCCCTGCAAGACGTGTAGTTTTGACTGCCTGTACTGCGAGGTGGGAAGGACAACGGAACTAACCCTCTCTCCCGTGAACTACGCCCCCTATAAGGAAGTGATCAGAGAAATAGAGGAGAGACTTCAGACCTGCACGCCGGATGTGATCACCCTTGCCGGTTCCGGCGAACCCACCCTCTATGCGGATCTGGAAAAGGTGATAGACGGCATTAAAGGGATCACAGAAATTGACGTAGCTCTTCTCACGAACGGGTCGCTTTTCTGGCGGGACGAGATTGTCCAACGCGTTTTGCACGCCGATATCATTCTGCCTACCCTCTCGAGCGCCTTTGAGGACACCTTCCGGAAGATTCACAGGCCTCCGGCGGAGCTGTCTCTGGAACGAGTGATTGAGGGTCTCAAGAAACTCCGGGCGATGTACCACGGCCGAATCTATCTGGAAACCATCTTTCTTGCAGGCATCAACGACACGGACGAAGAGATTGCAGCGCTGAAATCGGTCATCGATGCCATTAATCCGGATAAAATTCAGCTCAATACCGTTGTTCGTCCCCCGGCGGATATTCGCGCCAAATGTCTTGACAGGCAGAGGCTGAAAGAGATAAAGAATTTTTTTGGTCCGAAAGCGGAAATTATTGCGGGATCGCCCGCCGGGAGAGAAAAAAGAGGATGGGATTCCGCCGCGGAAGATTTTCTGGATATGGTCAGGAGACGTCCCCTTACGGCGGCTGATATGGCCCGCCTTTCCAATATGAGCGTGGAGGATGCCCAGTCCGTGATCAAGGGGCTTCTTATGAAGGGAATGATTAAGAAACGTGAATATTCCGGAAAGATATTCTACGTGGCCGGTGAGGAAAATGTCGAGTAAAGAAAAGAACCGTTCAACGGGATCCGGCAGGTTTCATGTGGGCATTGATGCCGGTTCCGTCAGTGTGAACTGCATCGTCATCAATGAAGGGAAAGAGATCGTTCATGAGGCGCCCTATGCAAGGCATTTCGGCAAGGTGGATGAGCAGGTGCGTGCCCTTTTGGAGGATTTGCGCCAACGGTTCGGGGAAGAAAACATCGTTACCCTGTCGTTTACTGGGAACCATGGGAAGGGTCTGAGTGAGCGACTTCATGCCTTTTACGAGTTTGATACGATCAGCCAGGTCTTGGGGGCTACTTTTGTAACGCCGGGAGTCCGGACCATTATCAGTATGGGCGGACAGGATACGGCTATCTTTCAGATCGGTTATACTTCGAACGGGGGAAACGCCGGACGGGCTGCATGGAACCTGGAATATTTCAACACGAACGGTCCCTGCGCCTCCGGGACGGGGTCCTTCATCGATCAGCAGGCGGAGAGACTGGCTACCTCCATATACGGCGAAAAGACCGATGTATCCCAGGAGAGGATTGACAGCATCCTTTCCGATTTCATCCGGCTTGGAAAGGAAAGTGAAAAACCGGCCAATGTGGCCTGCAGATGTACGGTATTTACAAAATCGGATATGATCCATCTGCAAAACCGGGGGGAGAGGCTGCAGGATATCATTTACGGTCTGCACGTGGGAAATGCCCGGAATTATATGAGCACCATCGTTTCAAACCGGGAAATCGAGACGCCCATTGTATTTGTGGGAGGGCTCTCTCTCAACGAACTGCAGGTCAAGGCCTTTCGGGAATATTTTCCGAAGCTGATCATTCCGAAATACAGCCGCTCTACGGGCGCCCTCGGCGTGGCCCTGGAATCCCTTGAGCGATCCATTGGCGAGGGGCGGGATACGGCAAAAGGATACGACATCGATCTAAAGGCGCTTGGGAAATCCGGATCGGCGGGTGGGGGGAACGTCCCAAAAGGGGAAAAACTGGTACTCAGGGAGACGGCTTTCCCCGCCACAAACAAGATAGAAACCGACTTTTCCGCGAAGAAAACGGGGGTCTATTTCGGGATAGATATCGGATCAACGACCACGAAATATGCCGTTATCAATGAAAACAGGGAAATCATTTTCAAGAATTATGTCCCTACCATGGGCAAGCCGATCGAAGTGGTGCAGGATTTATTGAGGTCCCTGCAGGAGCAGATCGGGAAAAAGGTCGAGATCCTGGGGGCGGCGGCCACCGGTTCCGGCAGAAACGTGGTGGGGGATTTCCTGAATGTGGATCTGATTATTGATGAAATCACCGCCCATGCCAGGGGAGCGGTGGAGATAGATCCGCTTGTGGATACCATTTTTGAGATAGGCGGCCAGGATTCAAAATATATTTCCATTGCCAATACCTATCCGCTCGATTTTGATATGAACAAGGTGTGCGCCGCCGGCACGGGAAGCTTTCTCCATGAGCTGGCCAATAAACATGGAATTAATATCGTGGAGGAATTCCAGGAGATAGCCCTATCTTCGGACACCCCGGTCAAGCTGGCGGAACGATGCACCGTGTTCATGGAATCCGACATGGTGTCGTACCACCAGAAAGGGGTGAACCGGAACGATTTGATCGCAGGCCTTTGTTACGCCATCGTTTTCAACTACCTGAACCGCGTGGTGGAAAAAAGGAAGATCGGACGCCGGGTCATGTTTTTGGGGGGGCCTTCCCTGAATAAAGGGGTGGTGGCGGCCTTTGAAAACGTGCTGGGCAGGGGGCTGCTGGTCCCCAAAAACCGGGAAGTGCTGGGGGCCTATGGGGCGGCCATAAGCGTCCAGGAAAAGATGCGGCGTGAAAAGAAAAAATGCAGCACATTCAGGGGTTTTAAGAGCGCTGTAAACGACCGGATGGACTTTACTGAAAAGACATGCCGTGCGGATCGCAACTGCCACAATCAGTGCAAATTGAAGATTTATGATTTTGACGGTCGTCGAAGCGTCTGGGGGGGGGAGTGCGGCCGATATGAACTGATCAGGGGCAGTGGGGGGAAAAAGGAGGACCTTTTTGCCTTTCGGCAGGAAATCTGGCAGAAACATATGAACGGGGTCTATGAGGAGCTTGGCGAAAAGGCCATTCTCAAGGTGGACAACAGGCCGACCGTGGGAATGCAGAGGGCCCTTTACGGGATTCAGACGAGCGTTCTGTGGGCCCACTTTTTTGACAGGCTCGGATACAGGCTTGTCCTTACCCCTGCTACCAACGCCCGCATATCCGGGCTAGGCATAGAAACCATGACATCGGAAACGTGTTATCCCGTGAAGGTTTCCCATGGTCATATTGCGGAACTCGCCCGGAAAACGGCCCATCTTTTCATCCCCAGCTTGATCACCATGGAGACCCCACAGCCCGGGGAGAAAGGCTTTTTCTGCCCCATGGTGCAGAGCAACTCCTATATGGTCAGGATGGCCGTTGATCTCGATGGTGTTTCGATCCTTAATCCGGTGGTTCATCTCAAATATGATCTGGACTCCCTTGCCCTTGAAGTTTCGGATCAGATGCGGAGCAGGCTGGGTGTGGGAAAGGCGGCCATACGAGGGGCCCTTGAATATGCCCTTGAACGGCAGGAGCGGTTTGGGCGAGAGCTTCTTCAAAAAGGAAGAAAAGTTCTTGAAAACCACAACCCCCGTGAGCCGTTGGTGATCGTTACGGGAAGGCCTTACAACCTGTATGACGAGCGATTGAACCTGCGATTGGGACAGAACCTGAACAAAATCGGAGTATCGGCCCTTCCTCTGGATTTTGTGGACCTGAGCCGGGTGGACCTGTCTGATTTTCCGTCCATGTACTGGGGGCTTGGCGCACAGATTTTAAGAGCTGCAAAAGTCGTTTCGGAACGTCCATGGCTTTTCGGGCTGCATCTGACCAATTTCGGGTGCGGCGCCGATTCTTTTCTTGAACATTTCTACCGTCACATCATGGGAGAAAAGCCCTATCTCATTCTTGAACTGGATGAACACAGCGCCGTGGCCGGGGCCATGACCCGCCTGGAGGCCTACAAGAATGTGATTGAAAACAGCCTTCGAAAATCCGCTTCGGCGGAACCCATGAAGGCAGTGGGGTATTGAGATGCAGGGAAAAGAGAAAAGGGATTTCCAGTCTCTTACGGAAAATGTCGGCAAGTTCAACCTGGGCAGCAAGACGGTCCTTATCCCGGAAATGAACCGGATCGGGACACACCTGATAGCGGCCGCTTTCAGGGGATTCGGGATCGACGCAAGGGTCCTTCCGACTTTTGACGGAATGGCCCTCGGCAATGAATACACGTCGGGAAAGGAGTGCTTTCCGTGCCAGATTACCATGGGAGACATCCTCCATTTCCTTCAAACGGAGGGAAAGCGCCTCGGGGAGGCGTTTGACCCGGAGAACTATATCTATTTTATGCCTGAAGCGGATGGCCCTTGCCGGTTCGGGATGTATAACAAGTACCAGCGAATCGTATTGGATTCTTTTCCTGAACTGAGCCGGTTGAAGATCGGTTCCCTGACCACCGGGGACGGGTATTCTCTGAGCGGGTTGATCGAAGAAAGCCGCGTCAGAGATCTGAGAAAAAGTTCCTATGTCTCCGTGCTTGCCGGGGATATCCTGGACAGGCTGTTATGGCGTATCCGCCCGTACGAAAAAAAGGCGGGAGAGGCGGACGTCTTTATTGAGACCTCCATGCGCCGCATGGAAGAGGCCTTTGAAAGATACGCCGACAAAAAGGATTTTGACAGGATCCTCCGGCAGCTGGAACAGATAGTCAGAGAAGGGAAGGGCATTATTGATCCCGCGATCGGGCGGAAACCGCTCATAGGCGTCGTGGGAGAAATCTATTTAAGGACGCATGTGAAGGCAAACCAGGATGTGATCCGGGTCCTGGAAAAATATGGGGCCGAAGTGGTGAACGCCTCTATTGCCGAATGGGTGAATTATACGAGTTATGACAGGTTCAGGGAGGCCAGGGCTGGTTTTGTGAACGGTCTCAGGCAGTTTAAGGCAGGCGCCGCGGGAAAATATCTGAGGAGCATGATCAGTTTCGGGGGGGATCTTTTTTACCAGGAATTTCGGCAAAAGAAGGTCTATGATCGCATAAAGCCGATTATGAATCTTGCCCAAGACCACAAAGTGGGACATCTGGAAGAAATTCTGAAGGAAAAGGATCTCTTTCATTTTGCCGTGGGCACCGAGGCATGTCTGAGTATTGCGGGCCTGATTCAATATGTGAATGACGGGTATAACGGACTCGTAAATGTTTATCCGTTTACGTGCATGCCCAGCACCATTACCTCCGCTATTGCAAAACCGCTGATGAACAAGCAGGGCACTCCCTACATAGATACCCCTTACGATTCCAGTACCCCGCCGGGAAGGGAAGCGGCTATTCGGACCTTCATGTATCAGGCCCATCAACACTTCAAACAGAACGGAAGGAAGAGCAGGACTTTATAAATGACGACAAAGATGCTTATCAACGCGGTGGAGGAGGAGGAACTCAGAATAGCCATCATAAAAGATGGGTTCCTGGATGGATTTTACATAGAAACAACAGGATCGGAACAGAAAGTCGGCAATATCTACAAAGGGGTTGTGGAACGGGTGGAGCCGAGTCTGCAGGCCTGTTTTTTTAATTACGGCAGCGACAAGAACGGGTTTCTTTCCATCCACGATGTTCATCCGGAATATTATCTTCCCGGATCGGAACCTTTGAAAGAGGGGCAGATCCCTCCCATTGAGAAAGTCCTGAAGAAGGGGCAGGAACTTCTCGTTCAAATCACCAAGGAAATGCCTGGACACAAAGGCGCGCAGCTTACCACCTACCTTTCCCTTGCCAGCCGGTATCTTATCCTCATGCCGGGGAGTAGAGGGGGAATCTCCAAAAAAATTGAAGATGAAGAAGAGCGAAAAAGACTCAAGGAAATCATGGGGAACTTCAAGCTCCCCAAGGGGGTCGGGTACATCGTCCGCACGGCCGCGCTGAAGCAGAACAAAAATGAACTCTCACTGGATTTGAACCGGCTCCTTCGGGTCTGGAAGAACATCAAGAAAAACGTCAAGGATGCTCCCGTTTTCTCCGTCATTCACCAGGAGCAGGATGTCTGCTTCCGGACCCTGCGGGACTATTTTACCGGTGAGATCACCGAAGTGCTGGTGGACAATAAAGAGACCTTCACCAAGGTGAAGGAGTATATGCGGATCGTTTCTCCCCGGCACAAGGGCGATGTCAAACTCTATAAGGAAAAGCGTCCCATATTTGCCCACTACGAGATTGAGAAACAGATTGACGCCATCTATCAGAGCAAGGTCCCCCTCAAGTCGGGAGGGTCCATTGTCATTGATCCGACGGAAGCGCTGATTTCCATCGATGTGAATTCCGGTCGGGGAAGAAGCGGTAAGACCATCGAGACGACCGCATTCAAGACCAATCTGGAGGCTGCCCACGAAATCGCAAGACAGCTCCGTCTGCGAGACATGGGTGGACTTGTGGTCATCGATTTTATCGATATGAAAGACAAGAAACATATCCGGGAGGTGGAAAAGGCCTTCCGGGACCAGGCCAAGAACGATAAGGCGAAAATAAGCACTTCAACGATCTCTAAATTCGGGCTTCTTGAACTTTCCCGGCAGAGGCTGCGGGCCTCTATTGAATCGGTCAGTTATGAAACCTGCCGGTGCTGTCAGGGGAGGGGGCTGATCCCGTCGGTGGAGACGGCTTCCCTTTCTTTTTTGCGGCAGATACGCATGGGGATTTCCCATAAAGGCATAACAAAAATAAAAGGGGAGTTGCCCATCGAGGTAACGACCTACCTCCAAAATAAAAAACGACAGGAACTGGCCAAGCTGGAATCCCGTCACAAGGTCATTATCTTGTTGGAGGGCGATCCGTCTATCCACTTGGGGGGAGGTTCCCTGGAGTTTTTCAAGGAGGAAGCGCAGGCTTGAGAATTACAGTTGGAAAGCGGGAACGCCCGGGACCCCATGTTTAACAATATCCTTTACTTCATCGTTGTCCTCCTCATCTTTAACGTCGGATACCCTGTCGCGCCTCCTGAAGAATCGATCCTTTTTACCGCGGGGATGCTTTTCCTGAGCTGGGTGATTTTCAGCCTGTATTGCAGCAGGGTCTTTGTTCGTCTTCTTAGACATCCGGATATGGGGAAGGGGCCTGACGGCAGACTGGCGGAACGATACCAACGGCTGACTGTCCGGCTCTCCATTGTGGCTATCTTCTTCTTCGCTCTGGCCGTGTGCGTCTTTAACCTGAAGCAGTGGCTCTATCTGATCCCCCTGGTGAAAGACTCCTCACTCCTTCAGGGGGGCATTGCCCTCTCTTTCTTTTTCGTTTACCTGATTACGATCTGGCACTTTGCCTATCCGGTGTACAGAATTGCTTTCCAGGTAGCCATTACAAAACGATCATTCATCCTCTCCCATATCCGTTTCAACGTCCCCGTACTTTTTCCCTGGGCCGCCCTTTCTTTTGTGTATGATCTCCTTGCCCTGACGCCGTGGGGGGGAGTCGACGGCATCCTTGAGGACCTGTATGGGCAGCTCGCTTTCTTTGCGCTGTTTCTAACGCTCCTGATGCTCTTCATGCCCGGAGTCATTCAATACTGGTGGGGATGCAAACCTCTTGCATCGTCTGAAAGAGGAAAAGCGCTGGAGCTGTTCCTGGCCGAAAAGGGATTCCGATACCGCGGACTGCTTAGATGGCCGATCTTCGAGGGACGGATGATGACGGCCGGCATCATGGGCATCCTTCCGAAATATCGATATATTCTTGTAACTGACGCCCTCATGGACGTTCTTTCCTTAGATGAACTCAAAGCGGTGCTTGCACACGAGATGGGGCATGCCAAATACCGGCACCTTCTTTTCTATATTCTTTTTTTTGTGGGGTATATGGCCCTGTCCTTCGGTCTTTCCGATTTTTTTATGTACCTGTTTTATCTGTTTCCCGGGTTTTCCGCGCTTCTCACCAGCCAAGAATTTTCGTCTATCAGCCCGCTCTACCTTGCCCTTTCCCTGCCCATGCTAATCACTCTGATCGTCTATTTTCGCTATGTGATGGGTTTTTTCATGCGCAATTTTGAAAGACAGGCCGATCTTTATTCCG
>JBBSAR010000107.1:0-10708 GCA_038252125.1 Desulfatiglandales bacterium | reverse complement strand
TCAGGCACGATACATCGTCGACCGGATCGCCCCAACTTCCCCTGGAGCGATCCAATAGGGTAAGATCGTCGCCTTCCAGGCGGATGTTCCCGGGATGGAAATCGCCATGCACCCTGCACAACCTGTCACTTTTGTTTCTGATCCTTCCCCACCAGGGGAGGCATTTTTCAACGTATTGGACCAGTTCGTCATCCGTAATGAAGTCATTGGATTCAAAGGAATCGGCAATGCCCATGATGCACTCACCATGGCCGATCAAATCCCTGATGCGCCGCCTGTAAAGGATGGGGGCGTCCTCTCCCGTATATTTTACGGAATGGATTTGGGCGAGAAAGCGAGCAAGCATTTTGCTCCTCTCCACATCCGAATCAGTAAGCCGGCCGGTATTGAGTATCCCGTCAAGATCCTTGAAATAGGCTTCTCCCTTTGCCTCTTCCATGAAGATATAGTACTCTTTCGCATCCCTGACCGAAATAAGCTTCGTTGGAGATTCCGCCACCACGTCAACGGCCTTTATATGTTTGGGCATCTCATTGTAGTTCGCATTGGCAAGGAGCAACACCTGCGCCCTGTCCGAATAATGATCGTGCCCGAATCTGGAGGGAAAAAGAGCCTTCATGATTAAATGCTCTTCCTTTTGGGGGGTGCTGAATCGAATGAGGAACGCCCTGCCGTGAACTCCCTCCCCAAGCGGTTCCATGTCTCTCAATCTGGTCTCCGGTCCAAAGCGCTCTTTCAGGTAGTCCTCTAACTTACTCGTCATTTCCATGATCTTCCCCTATATATTTAAAGATCGTTCCCGCCCCCTTTTGGGAAAACTCCGCATCGTTTGCCGACCGGCATTTATGATATCCGACAGGGATTGCAAAGGCAATCGGGCATATCCGGTATCTTTCATAAAATAAGGGTGTATTTTCTCGCAAATCCGGTCGAATTTTCGGTGGAAACCCTCTCGAAATGAATAAAAATACACAATTTACCCCATTTTCATACCTACCTTCAGGATGATAGGATGTCTCCGTCAAGGAACGTATGGCGGAACGACGTTAATGCCCCAATTTATCCGGCCTGAAGGCTTCGAGGAGGTCCTTTAATGAATTCCTGGTTGAAAATCTCAAAAACCCATTATGACGGCGTGATTTTTGATTTGGACGGGGTCATCACCCGGACGGCAAAAGTTCATGCCAATGCCTGGAAACAGCTCTTTGACGAATATCTTAAAAAGCATTCCAACGGCAATTGGCAACCGTTTGATAAGGACTCTGATTATCGTTTATATGTGGACGGCAAGCCAAGATCCAAAGGAGTGGAAAGCTTTCTTGAATCCCGAGGGATTGATCTTCCCCATGGAAGTCCGGACGACGACCCGGACCAGGAGACGGTTTGCGGCCTGGGAAACCGGAAAAACCAAATTTTCCACAAGCTGCTGGAAAAGGAAGGGGTGGAGGTTTATCAACCGGCCGTTCGTCTTGTTCGTGAAGTCCTTGCCGGAAAGATGAAAACCGCCGTAGTGTCATCGAGCAAGAACTGCAAAAAAGTCCTGGAGGTGACGGGGATCTCCGATCTCTTTCAGGAAAGAGTCGATGGTACGGATGCGGAGGCATTGGATCTTGAAGGGAAACCATCCCCTGATATCTATCTGGTGGCCTGCAAAAGACTCGGCATCGATCCTTTCCGCGCCGTCGTGGTGGAAGATGCCATTTCAGGCGTAAAGGCGGGCAGACGTGGTCATTTCGGCCTCGTCATAGGGGTAGATCGAACCGGACATGCGGAAGACCTTCGAGAAGCGGGAGCGGATGCGGTAGTCAAAACCCTGGCGGCTGTGCGGATTGAAAATTCCGTGGACGACGATCAAAACACCCCCCCATCCGCCCTTGCAAGTACAAAAGAGATTACAGCCCGAATAGAGGGCAGAAAAATAGTTGTTTTTCTCGATTATGACGGGACGCTGACCCCGATTGTGGACGACCCGGAAAAAGCTTTTCTCCCAAATTCCATGCAGGATGTATTAAAGAGGGTGGCGGAGTCTTTTCCCCTTGCGGTGATTAGTGGACGAGATCTGCCCGACATCCGCGAACTCGTCGGTATGGAAGAAATTTACTATGCGGGGAGCCACGGCTTCGATATTGCAGGACCGGAAGGGATGCGGACCCAGCATCAAAAAGGTACGGATTACCTGCCTTCCCTCAATGATGCGGAAAAAGAACTGAAAGAGAAAGTGAAACCTATTTCAGGCGCCAAAATTGAGCGAAAACGATTCTCCATAGTCGTTCATTACAGGAAGGTGCGGGAGGAGGAGGTGGCATCGGTGAAAAAGATTGTGAAGGAGGTGGCGAAACGCCACTCAGACCTTCGTCAATCCGAGGGGAAAAAGGTCCTTGAGCTCCAGCCCGGGATCGACTGGCACAAAGGAAAAGCCGTATTGTGGCTGCTGGATAAACTGGGACTGAACAAGACCGACGTGGTTCCGTTTTATCTTGGCGACGACGTGACGGACGAAGATGCTTTCAAGACCTTGCGGGACCGAGGGATAGGCATCGTGGTCATGGATAAACCCCGCCCCACGGCCGCACAGTACAGACTCAATGATCCTGATGAGGTTGAACAATTTCTTGCAAGGCTCGTCTTGATGAAGGAGGGAGAAGATTCATGAGCACAAAGGAGCGCCGGCCTTCTCTTCGGGCTTTTGATGAAACGGGGAACCGCCAACTTCTGCGCGTACCCTGGGCAGGGCGTCAGGATAATTCGTCTGGAGGAATTCGATGAGTTTTTCCCTTACCGTGCAGCGCAGGTTCCAGGCCACGGAGGAATCCGCGGCGCTCATGAGGGCTCTCAGTTCCACCACTTTGTCGGTTGCATTGGTCACCTGCAACCCGCTCACCTGACCATCCCATGTATCGCAGTTTTTCAAGATACGCAAAAGCTCCTCTCTCACCGCGTCTACGGGTACAGTGTAATCCACGTATAGAAAAACCGTCCCCAGAAGGTCGGCCGATTTCCGGGTCCAGTTCTCGAACGGCTTTTCAATAAAGTAGGTAATGGGCACAACCAAGCGGCGCAAATCCCAGATCCGTACCACCACGTAGGTCAGTGTGATTTCTTCGATGCGGCCCCACTGATTTTCCACGATAACCACATCGTCATAGCGAATGGGCTGAGTAAAGGCAATCTGGATCCCCGCTAACATGGTTGCGATGGATCGCTGTGCGGCCAGGCCCACAATAATACCGGCAATTCCGGCCGACGCCAGGATACTGGATCCCAGATGACGAACCTTGTCAAAGGTCATCAGGATGGCGCCAAGGGCCAGTATCACCACAACAATGACCAGTATCTTTCTCAAAATCTGAATCTGCGTCTTGATCCCGCGAGCCCTGAGGTTGTCCGTTACGTCAACTTTGTACCGATCGAGGATGGTATCCTCAAAAACAGAAATGACTTTTACGATAAGCCACGCCACGGCCCCCGTTAAGACAAGGCTGATGACTTGCTTTAAAAAGAGCACGACATCAGGAGGCAATTTGATCAATGGGAACAGAAAATCACAAAACAACAGGGGGATGATGAGTCGCATGGGACCCCGGCAATGTTTGATCATGGAATCGTCCACGATGCTCTCCGTACGCCGGGCAAAGACCTTGCCTATTTTGAAAAGCACGGAATGCACAATAAGCCCGAAAAAAATACCTCCCACCAACCAGGCGATGGCATGCCAATGTTGAAGAAAATCATTCACAATACGCTCTTCCATAGATTTTACTTTCCTTCTTTTGTTTATCTGGTGTTCCCGAAGAAGAACCGTCCGTCTTTCATACTATTTTCTATCCCCCGCATGCCAATGGGGGATATCCGGTATTTTAGCGCCACAAAGACCCTATCTTGGAATCTCCCCGTCTATACCATAGTTTGAGAAAATATGTTCCTTTCATCTGCTTTATTGGACGAAAGGAGGAAAACTCCATACGCATCTTTCTCATAGGGATACAAACAAAATACAGGATAAGCCCCATTGTATGGTTTTCTCAAAGATTATAATAATAAAAGAGGAGAATGGTTATCAGCTTAACCCCTTTGAAAACAACCTTACGGGAGGCCGCATCATGGCTATGAACTTCAGGATTTCGCGCCATCGCAGTAACAATGTATTAGATCTTAGCCTGAGAGGGGATTTTGACGGCAGTTCCGCCATGGAATTGCTCAAAGTGCTTGAGGATTCGAAAACCAGTGTAAGCCGGATTATTATACACACCAACGGTCTCAGAAACATTCATCCTTTCGGAAAAGGCGTATTCCAAAAAGACTTTCCAAAAATCAACAGGTCGCCCGTTAATGTCATCTTTAAAGGTGACAAGGGAGACCTGTCCCGTTGAAAGAATAAATATTTCAGCTGATTGGTCTGAGATTCAGTACCGGAAAACAGCACAAAGAGGGTTTCCGTCCGGCATCGTCTCGGTCGACAGCGTATGTACTGTACCCCCCTTGTTCAGGGTGTTCAAGGAGGCGGTATTCAACAGATCCTGGTCGCCCGGTTCCTGTCGTTCGTGAAACTCCAATTTCCCCGTTTCATCCTCAAATACCCCCCACTGCCGCGTATCCGTGTTCACAAACAGATTCTCCACGCGCCCATAACGGGATTCGGAAACGATCTCCTTTACGTCCGACGACGTCATCCCGGTCCCCGCCATTTCCAGATAATGGGTTAGCGATTGTTGTTGAGCGTTTCGAAAATAGCCTTCCGCCAGTCCCCAGCCACGCTGGTGAAGCATCTCGTTGGTCAGTTCGTCGGGATTGTGATCAATACCCTGATCCAACAAATGCAGACCACTGCTTGCCTGCCGGTAAAGAGACACTAAAGGTTCCACTCCGGCCAGAATCACGGGGGCCTCATTCTGACTAAAGAGAGAGTGCAAACTTCGGCCGATATCCGAGCAATACCGGATCAGGTTTTCCTTTTCGTCATCGAAACCCGCACCCTGACCATGAAACATGGCAGGTCTTTTCCCTTTACCGCCTTTTGCTCCGGTATGAAACTGCAACTGTTTCTGGGGATCATCGTACCGCAGGGTTTCGGCAATCCCTTTCGGCATATCTTCCGGGGTTACCTCCTTGCAATCCTGCCGCGTGCAGCGAAGCACCCGAACGCCGCCCTGACTCAGAGCCAGCACATAGAACCTGCCGTCACCCTCGAGCAGGGGCAGGATAGGGTTGATGTGAAAGCAATTCGTTGCCACCACCAATTCCTTGAACGGGATGGGCAATCTAAAGGATAAAAACAGTTCCGGTGAACAAAAGAGAGCAAACCCTTTCCCCTGGCTGGTCCAGAATAGATCGTCCTTTATCAGATGTCCTGCCGGATCGAGAAGCTCCCCTTGCGAATCCAGGCCCATTTTCCGCAACATATTCCGGGCCTCGTTGATTAGATTTTTAAAGCGGATCTGGTTTTGTCGTGTGTCCGATCCCGCCTGCTGCGTTGGCATGTAGAGAGAAACTGAAGGGAATTCCGGCTTTTCAATGAGTTTTCGAAGGTCGTCTTTTTTCAGAATATCCATATTTTCCTCCTGGCTGCATGGAATGTGGGTTATGGGTCAACCATACTAAAATGCGTGCTGGATATGCAATGGGGCCAATCCTGTATTTTGCATCAGATGGCCCTTATTCCCGACGGAGGCGGCCCGCACATACAACCCCGACGCTGACATCCGGGGTGTGACCCTCCAGCCCATGGTGCAAAAGCCGGATGTTGAACTGCTGATCGGGGCGAAAAGAGACGCCATTTTCGGCCCCGTGATCCTGTTCGGCATGGGTGGCATTTTTGCGGAAGTCATAGGAGATCGAAATATCGCTTTGGCGCCCCTTAACCGGACACTGGCGAGAAGACTCATGGAGAAAACCAAGGCCTACAAGCTCCTCAATGGTTATCGCAACATACCGAAGGCGGACTTGGACCTTCTCGAACAGCTGCTCGTCTGTCTTTCACACCTTCTCGTGGATTTTCCGGAGATTTCAGAACTCGACATGAATCCCGTGCTTGTAAAAGACGGCAAACCACTCACCGTGGACGCAAGGATTCTGCTTCGAAAGACCGATACGCGCTCGCCACATCACCTGGTAATAAGTTCCTACCCCGAACAATATGAATGGAAAGAAACGACTGGCCATGGGCTTCAAATATTCATTCGTCCCATAAAACCGGAAGATGCCTCCCTGCTGTTGGAATTGTTTGAGAATCTTTCTCCTGAGAGTCGATACCACCGGTTTTTCAGTCCCATGAAATCCCTGTCCCGGGATATGCTCGTGCGGTTTACGCAGATTGACTATGATCGCCATATCGGACTGGTGGCGCTTGGCCGTGAACAAGGCGAAGAGAAGATGCTGGGAGTGGCCAGAGTCATTATGGAACCCGATCGACACAACGCCGAGTTTTCGGTCGCCGTAGGCGACCAGTGGCAGGGAAAAGGAGTGGGGAGAAGTCTTCTCGAACGATGTCTCGACACAGGCAGAGACTATGGGATTGAAACCGTTCAAGGGTTCGTGCTGGCCGAAAACACCCAGATGCTGAAGCTTGGTCACGAGCTGGGATTCCAGGTCTCCAGGGACGGCGGAGGGGACACCTACCACCTGACCATTGATCTTTGAGGGCTACCGGTTCATCGCGGATTCCCCGATCAGAAGCGCCGTGGGAAATCTTCCAAAGAGATATTGGAGCGGCAGCGATTTCACTGCCTCATATCTTTCTCCGGTCATGGCATTCGTCCAGGAGATCGCATCACCCTCCGGCAATGGAAGCACGGTGTCCTCCCAGACGGCCCCCAGGGGTTCTTCCCCGCCGGGAACTATTTCCGTCAACCACCGGGGAACCACGGTCACGCAATACCGACCGCCATGAACCCTGGCAAAAGCGATGACATGCTCAGCGAAACGGCCGATGGCTTCCAGGGGCAGATATCTTCCTTTTTGAAAGAGCATGGGTTGCTGTTTTCGAACCTGCAAGGCCGAGTGGACGAGATAAAGTTTCATCCGGTCATACCGATTCTTTTCACCGGCATATCCGGGCCAATCTCCGAATGGACGGCTTCGGATCTCTTCCAACAGCGCCTTGCGCCTGACAAAATCGACGGGGCGTCTGTTGTCCGGATCCACCAGAGAAAAGTCGAATAGTTCGGTCCCTTGATAAATATCGGGCAGGCCCGGCGCAGTGATCTTGATCAGCGTCTGGGCAAGCGAGTTGAACACGCCGAATCGAGCCACTTTCCGTGCAAAAGGGACAAAATCCGCAAGAAAGAGGTTCGGTTTCCCCTTCGTCAACAACCGATCTATGAATCGGCAAATTGCTTTCTCGTATCCATCATCCGGCGCCAGCCAGGAAGTGTGCTCCTTCGCCTCCCTGCACGCCTTGACCATGTATTGCCGGATTCTCCCTGTCCATTCGTCCATGTCCTCCGGCTCAAAGGGGAAGGCGCCCACCACGGTCTGATACAGCAGGTACTCCACGTTGGCATCCGGCGCCATCGCCCCCTTGTGACGACCCTTCTTATCCCGATTCACATCCCGCCACATGGTACAATGATAGCGCCATTCGTCGGGCAGTTCGGAGAGGACATTAAGCCTCGCCCGAACATCTTCGGAACGCTTTGAGTCGTGGCTGGAAAGGGCGTTCATGCTATGGGGCCAGGTTTCGGCACGCTCGGCCAAAAAGGAGTGAAAAGAGACCAGGGAAATCCCGATCCGCGAGGGGTCTCCCCCCACCTCGTTCAGGGAGCCAAGCCGATGAAACCGGTACAAGGCAGTGTCTTCAACACCCTTGGCCGCCAGAGGAGCACAAAGCTGCTGAAACCGGGACAGGGCCTCGGCCCGGGCGTCGGAGATCTCCTCCTCCGCTCCGCCGGCAACTTTCTCCTCGCCCAAAAGGCAGCCCCGAAAGAGGTTCAGTGTCCGGGACAGGTCCGGCCGATCCGCGGCAGCCGCTCGGAAAACCTCGCGGATAAGATCGGCGTCATTCCCCGTTGCCCCCGCCTTATCCCCGTAGGTTCGGTAGACGGGAAAGCGGATCAGCACTTCCCGAACAGCCTCGGTAAGCGTGTGGATCTCTAATTCTCCCTCTTCAGCGGGAATCGCTGTACGTATCGATTCAACGAGATTGAACAAATCCCCCGCGAACATTTCCTTCAGGACCTGCCGCTTGGCGATTCGGCCGACCTGGTCAAAAGAGTGCTTTCTTCCCGAAAAATCTCGATAGATTTTGTCCAACAGACCTTGATTATCGGAGCGGCAGAAGAGCCGGGTCACCCGGTCTGCGAATTCGTAGCCGGTGGTCCCTTGAACCGGCCATGTACGCAGGAGAGACTCCTTTGGGCCCAGAATCTTTTCCACTACCAGGTAGATGTCCCCGCATGCTTTCCGCAGATTTTGCAGATATTGTCCAGGAAAACGAAGACCATCAACATGATCGACTCGCAGCCCATCAATCTTCCCCTCTGAAACTAATCTTTTGAGAAGTTGATGGGTGTGATCGAACACCTCCCGGCGCTCCTGGCGCAGGCATATCAGTTCATTAATGTCGAAAAACCGCCGGTAATTGATCTCCCGAGTGGCCGTTTTCCAGTACCGAAGCCGATAAACCTGTTCCGAAAGCAGTTGCGTAAGGGAGGCCACCGCATCAGACCCGTTCTTTTTGGGATCCATGATTTCCAGTCGTCTGTTCACAAATCGCAGAATCTCCGGGTTTTGTTCAACCAGAAGGCGAATCATTTCCTTTTCTTCGAGGATACGGATGTCACGGTTCGAAGAGGGCGATGCAGCAGCGGTATCAATGAGTCCTCGAACTGCATGGGCCAGAAGCGTCCCATCTTCCTCTGGCATTGGGCTATAGGAGTCCGGGCTGCCGGGATCCAAAAGGGCGTAGGAGGAAAGCCGCAGCGGAAAAAAAAGTTCGTAATAGGCCACACCAAGCGTGCCGTTTCGCAGTACCGGCTGGATTTCTCCTCTTTTGATGCAGGCATCCAGCGGATCTCCGAGAAAAGGCGCCGCCACCCGGCCCGAGAGGCCTTCAGCGGGATGGCCCCAATGGATGTCGAAAAAAGAGGCAAAGGCAGAGTGTTCCCCCAGCTCGAAAAGATCCGCGAGCAGGGAATTTTCTCCGGTGTATGCCATATGATTCGGGACCGTATCCTGTAGCCAGCCCATCTTCTTTTCCTGCAGTCGCGCTACTAATTCGTTAAAATCCGCCTCGGATCCCAGTTCCGGGTTGAGCCGGTTGGGATCGATGACATCATATCCGTGGGCACTTCCCCGGCGGGCCGCAAAGATCGGGGAGGCATAGATCCAGTGCACTCCCAGATCGGCCAGATAGCCCACTATAGCCAGGGCGTCCCTGAATCCGAGCCCCGGATTAAATTGAATGCGGTATGTAGCATTTGGGATCCGCATCGTTATGGCATCTTCAGGTTCAATCGTCCGCACAGGGTTTCGAAAAGGGCTACCCAGGGAGCCAGGTTCTTATCGCCCTGGCCCGCCTTATCGCGAAAGCCCGGGTAGACCCTGTTCTTTAATTCATAGAAGATATTCTGCAGCTTGCGCAGATTCACGTCGAAGGGAAGTGCGTGGACCAGCTCAACGCCGTTTGCAACCTCTTCCAGAAGAGGATGCTGTTCCGGATTCTGTTCCAAGGCGTCAGCCTTTTCCTCGAGGTTGCTGCGCAGGGTGTATGCCAGGGTTTCCGCGTCCAGGGAAATTCCCGCGAGATCCGCGTCCCGCAGAAGAGAAGTAATTTTTTCGTAGTCCACATCTTCTTGGGCAAGTTCTTCTTTAAGCTGACTGTTGACAATGAATTTTCCCGCCTCATAGAGAGGAGAAGGAATGGGGGTGGAGGAATCTTTGAGAAAGCGCATGAGCGGCACATTCGGTTCATAGATGGTACGATAAACCGAAAGGGCATCGGCGACCATATTTTCCAGTATGGCATGGACTATTTTTCGTTGACCGTCTCTGAAAAGCGATTTCAGCGAATACAGCGAGCCGCCGAACGTATCCGCCAAAATCCGCATGACTCGCGTAAAATCGGCGCGATCAAAACCCTCTGAAAGTTCTCGAACCAGTTGGCCGGAATCTTTGTCGCCAAGGTCCCTGGAAACGCCGCAGGTGAGCTGATGGTCTCCCATGTAGAACACCCCGAACTGTATGTTTTCCGATTCCTGAGTTATGTCGAAGGTGATTTCCAGTTGACCCGCCGCCATCTTGGCTCTCCCCGCTTCCGCATGGTGGTACTCCTTCGGGGTTATGGAACAGCAGAACATGGCGGTCATTTCGGGATTATCCTCGATAAGCGAACTGATGGCATAATGCGCCGCGAGCCGTTTCAAATCGACCACGGCCGGCTTGATAAATTTCCCGTAGATGGTCCGGCCGTCATGGTGTTCGGCGATGTTGCTCTCGGCCAGGGACAGTTTTTCGAGGAATCGGGATTCCAAATCGCCGCCGAACAAGTCCTGATGAAGCTGAATAGCACGACCGGCGTACTGAATAACCTGGACGGTTTCGATCCCCGAGATCTCGTCGAAAAACCAGCCGCAACTTGTATACATCAGCATGGCATGACGCTGTATTTCCAGGAGTTTGAGCATTCTCACCTTGTCCCCGGGGAGGAACGCCTCCTTCGAATGTTGGTTCAAGAATTTCTCGACAGACTCCGGAGACCGGTCTGACACAACGG
>JBBSAR010000106.1:0-10722 GCA_038252125.1 Desulfatiglandales bacterium | reverse complement strand
TGATGCAACAAACGCTCTGAGTAGCGTCTGTGGCCTCATGGCGTACCTTATCGCGCGACTTGCTGTTTGAGCTTGAACTTATGTCGAATATCCAGTGCTTGACACAATAAATGGATTAGAATAAAGTCTGCACTTATGGAAACGAATTATTAACAAATGATTTGAGTTTTTTCATGAATTTTATAGTAAATAACATTATCGTCATTATCTGCGCAACAGGGGTTCTTGTATCCTTGTTGCTTAGCCTTTTGGTGGTCAGACCAACGATCCCGGACCTGATAATGACGTAATGTTTTAAAGTAAGAGTAAAAAAACCGTTATCAGGCCCTCCTGATAACGGTTTTTTTTTGGCTCAAAAATGGAGAATACCGATGAATAAGCACATTACACTCTACGATACAACCCTTCGTGACGGGACCCAAGGGGAACAGGTGAATCTTTCCGCGGAGGACAAGCTCAAAATTGCCAAAAAGCTCGATTCATTCGGTATTCATTTCATCGAAGGCGGGTGGCCCGGATCAAACCCGAAAGATGCGCGATTTTTTGAGATGGCGCGAACGCTGTCTTTACAGAACGCGCGGCTCACTGCCTTCGGCAGTACGCGAAGGGCGAATATCACGCCTGAAATGGATGAAAACCTCAGGGCGCTCCTTGCCACCGAGGTGGAAGTGGTGACGGTATTCGGGAAAAGCTGGGATGTGCATGCTTCACACATCCTTCGGGTTTCGCTGGATGAAAATCTTACAATGATCGAAGATACCGTCTCCTATATGAAACGAATGGGTCGGGAAGTGATCTATGACGCGGAACATTTCTTTGATGGCTACAGGAAGAATGCCCGGTACGCCCTCAAAACCCTCAGGGCCGCGGAAGAGGGGGGCGCGGATATCCTTGTGCTGTGCGATACCAATGGCGGGACCATGCCGGATGATATCCGGAAAATCATCACGGAAGTGAAATCAAAGGTGGGTGTCCCCCTGGGAATTCACGTCCACAACGATTGCGGGCTTGCCGTTGCCAACTCCCTCGTGGCTGTTCAGTGCGGCGTCAGCATGGTCCAGGGCACCATCAATGGCTATGGGGAGCGGTGCGGAAATGCGGACCTTACTGCCGTGATCGGCAATCTTCAACTTAAGATGGGATATTCCTGTATCGAACAGGACAGAATGAAGCAGTTGACCGACCTGTCTCGGTTTGTAAGCGAAGTAGCCAATGTCCCTCCGTTGAACCAGCGTCCTTTTGTTGGAAAAAGCGCGTTTGCCCACAAAGGAGGCGTTCATGTAAGCGCGGTCATGAAACTGCCGGAGGCTTATGAACACATTCCACCGAATCGTGTCGGCAATAGACGCCGGATTTTGGTTTCGGATCTTTCCGGGAAAAGCAACATCGATTTCAAGGCCGGTGAAATGGGCATCAGCCTCGGAGGCAACGGTTATGACAGTGAAAAAATTGTGCAGGAAGTCAAAAAACTGGAGGATCAGGGATATGAGTTCGATGCGGCTGAAGGTTCCCTGGAGCTTTTGATGAAAAAAGTGACGGGGCAGTTTCTGGAACCTTTCCGACTCGAGTCTTTTAGAGTGACCACGGAAAAGGATTTTTCCAACGAAAGTCTTTCTCAGGCCACCATAAAGATCCGTGTGGGAAACGATTATGAGATTACCGCCGCGGAAGGGGATGGTCCCGTGAGCGCCCTGGATAATGCCTTAAGAAAGGCGCTGATGAAGTTTTATCCTCGTATTGAAGAAATGGGCCTGGTGGACTTTAAGGTGCGCGTTATTGACGGAAGCGACGGAACCTCTGCGCGTGTACGGGTTCAGATTGAATCGAGAGACAGTCGCGAGATCTGGTCGACTATCGGCGTATCGGAAAACATCATCGAGGCCAGTTGGCAGGCGCTGGTGGATAGCGTGCAATATAAATTGTTGAAGGATATCGGATGAAACAATCATGAAAATAGATGAAACAAAAATTCAAGAGGTGAACAGCGCCGCGGATGCCGGATTTAACGGGATTCCGCAGTGTATCCTTAAAACCGGAGCCGGATATTACAAATAAAACATGGATGATTAGAACAAAGAAATTTTGAACTGCAAAGGCACCGGTTATAAAGGAGATATATATTATGGAAGATCGAGTGATTATTTTTGATACGACCCTCAGGGATGGCGAGCAGTCTCCCGGGGCCAGCATGAACAGCGCGGAAAAGATGCGTCTGGCCGTACAGTTGGAGAAACTGGGGGTGGACGTGATGGAAGCCGGGTTTCCGGCATCATCGCCAGGCGATTTTGAATCCGTGCAGATGATTGCCGAGAAAGTCCGGAACGTGGAAGTCGCGGCGCTTGCAAGGACCGCGAAAGGCGATATCGACAAGGCGTGGGGCGCAATCCAAAACGCGGCAAAACCGAGAATCCATACCTTTATTGCAACATCGGACATCCACCTGAAATACAAACTCAAAATGACCCGTGACGAGGTCATCCGGGAAGCGGTGGAGTCTGTGAAATATGCCCGGACCTTTACGGATAATATTGAATTTTCAACAGAAGACGGCACCCGGAGCGATCGGGACTTTCTGTGCAAAGTCTTTGAGGCCGTTATCGAGGCAGGGGCTTCCACCATCAACCTGCCCGATACGGTTGGATACGCTGTCCCGGAGGAGTTCTATGACCTGGTTTCCTATGTAAAGGCCCACACGCCCAATATTCATAAAGCGATTCTGAGCATTCACTGCCACAACGATTTGGGGCTGGCCACCGCAAATACCCTTGCGGGGATACGGGCAGGGGCGAGGCAGGCCGAAGTCACCGTCAACGGAATTGGGGAGCGGGCGGGCAACACGTCTCTTGAAGAGGTGGTGATGGCCCTGTATACCAGAAACAACCTGATGAACCTCCTCTCGTCCGTCAATGCCTGTGAAATTTATCCTGCCAGCAGGCTGGTTTCGCTGATTACCGGCATCGTCGTTCAGCCAAATAAGGCCATTGTCGGCGCCAATGCCTTTGCCCACGAGGCCGGCATTCATCAGGATGGGGTCCTGAAGAATCCGATGACGTACGAGATTATGGATCCTGAAACGGTCGGTCTTTCCTGTAACAGGTTGGTGATCGGGAAACATTCCGGGAGACACGCTTTCAAAGACAAACTGGCCGATCTGGGGTATGATCTGTCCAAAGATGAGTTGAACATGCTTTTTGGAAAGTTCAAAGAACTGGCGGATAAGAGAAAGGAGATTCTTGATGAGGACATAGAGGTATTGGTAGCCGAGGAAATATTGAGGGTATCCGATATTTATAAACTGGAATATCTAAATGTGGTAAGCGGCACGGTTGCGGTTCCCACGGCTACTGTGAAACTGAAAATCAGGGATAAGGAAGCACAGGGTGCAGGGTTTGGCGTGGGACCCATTGACGCGGCCTTTAATACCATTGCCAAGTTAACCGGAAGCAAGGCAAAGCTGGTCCGTTTCTCCGTCAATGCTATCAGCGGCGGGATGGACGCGCAAGGAGAGGTGACCGTTCGTTTGAAAGAAAACGGGCTGGTGGCCCTTGGCAAAGGGGCGGACCCTGACATTATCACGGCCAGCGCCAAGGCCTTTGTGAACGGCTTGAATCGGCTTGAATACATGAAGAATAATCCCACGCTTTCTCCGGATCAGAGAAACGGGAAAGAAACTCAACATTGAGATACCAGAGGAAATTGAATTATGCATCCAATGACTATTACGGAAAAGATCCTGGCTGCCCATGCGGGGACGGATCTGGTTCGTCCCGGAGAAATGGTCCAGGTGAAGGTGGATCTTGCCCTGGCCAACGACATTACGGCGCCCCTTGCCATCAATGTCTTTAACGAACTGGGGGCGAACACGGTTTTTGACCGCGACAAGGTTGCCCTTGTTCAGGATCATTTTGTTCCCAACAAGGATATCCTTTCGGCGGAACAGGTTAAAATTATGAAAGATTTTGCTTTAAAACACCGGATTACGAATTATTTTGATCCTGGAGATACCGGTATCGAGCATGTCATTCTTCCTGAAAAAGGCCTGGTGATTCCCGGCGATGTGGTGATTGGAGCGGACAGCCATACCTGTACATACGGGGCGTTGGGGGCTTTTTCGGCGGGTGTGGGCAGCACCGACCTGGGGGTTATCATGGCTACCGGGACGGTATGGCTAAAGGTTCCCGAGACCGTCAAATTGGTTTATAATGGTCGTCCGGGGCCGTGGGTAGGGGGAAAGGATCTGATTCTCTTTACGCTGGGTCTGATCGGAAATCAGGTGTATAGAACTCTGGAATTTTCAGGGCCGTTGATGTCCCATCTACCCATGTCGGACAGGTTGACCATGGCCAACATGGCGGTGGAAGCGGGAGCAAAAAGTGGGATATTTGCGCCGGACGAAATCACCAGAAAATATCTCGAAAACCGGACAGACAGAGAAGGCGTCTATTTTTTCAGTGATCCCCAGGCCGGGTATGAACGAATCATTCCCATAGACGTGGATGGCATGGAGCCCCAGATCGCCTGTCCTTCCACTCCGGATAATGTGTACCCCATATCCCGGGTGGAACGGGTGGCCCTGGATCAGGTGTTTATTGGATCGTGTACAAACGGGCGTTTGGAAGATCTTCAAATCGCGGCCGATCTCTTGCGGGGAAAATCGGTATGCCGTGGAGTCCGGTTAATTGTGATTCCAGGATCTCCCACAGTGTATAAGGAAGCGATCCGGACAGGCATTATCGAAATCCTCCTTGATGCGGGGGCTGTGATAGGTCCTCCCACCTGCGGTCCGTGTCTGGGTGGGCATATGGGTATTCTGGCCAAGGGAGAAAAAGCCCTTTCCACCTCCAATAGAAACTTTGTGGGCCGAATGGGGCATATGGAAAGCGAGGTATATCTCGCAGGTCCCGCCGTCGCCGCGGCTTCGGCCGTTTTCGGCAGGATTGCGGGGCCTTCGGAATTATAAGTGTGCCGAGTCACGGCACAGCAGCAAAAAAGACCTCGCGACTACATTAGTGCCATTGTTTTTGAATAAGATACATCAGGAGGATAATGGGATATATGGGGTATGAAGGCAGGGTATGGAAATTTGGGGATAATGTGGATACGGACGTGATTATTCCGGCCAGATTTCTCAATGTTTCAGACAAGGACGAGCTGGCAAAGCAATGTTTTGCTGATGCCAGACCCGGGTTTTATGAAAAGGTTCACCCGGGGGATATTATCGTGGCGGGGGACAATTTCGGTTCAGGATCTTCCAGAGAACATGCGCCGCTGGCAATCAAATTCGCGGGTATCGGGGTGGTTATTGCCAAGAGTTTTGCCCGCATTTTTTATAGGAATGCTTTTAATATCGGTCTGCCTATTCTGGAATCGTCCGAGGCGGAAGGTCTTTTCGAAGAAGCCGATCCTATCCGCGTGGATATCGCTACCGGCCGGATCATGGGGGCGAGGAATGGGCAGGTGCTTTAGGCAAAGCCCATTCCCGATTTTATGCGAAGTATTATCGATGCAGGCGGGCTGGTGGCCTATACGAAAAAGAAACAAAAAATGTAAACGAAAGAAAGCGAGATAAAAATGAAAAGCGATGCGATTAAGAAAGGGATCGACCGTGCACCGCATCGGTCCCTATTCAAGGCGATGGGGTATACGGACGAAGAGATTCGGAGACCGATGATCGGTATTGCCAGCTCCCGGAACGAGATTATCCCGGGGCATATCCACTTGGACCGAATTGTGGAGGCGGTCAGGGCCGGCGTATACATGGCGGGCGGCACTCCCATGGTCTTTGGAACGATAGGAGTTTGCGACGGCATAGCCATGAACCACGAAGGCATGAAATATTCATTGGCGAGTCGTGAACTGATTGCCGATTCCATTGAGGTAACGGCCATGGCCCACGCCTTTGACGGCTTGGTTCTGGTTCCGAATTGCGACAAGATTGTGCCGGGGATGCTGATGGCCGCGGCAAGATTGAATCTGCCCGCTATTGTGGTAAGCGGCGGGCCCATGCTTGCAGGCCGCCATCCGGATAAATCGAACGATAGCAGGATCGATCTGGCCACGGTTTTCGAGGCCGTGGGGGCGGTCCATGCCGGGCGAATGTCTCCGGAGACGCTGTCCGCCATGGAAGATGCCGCCTGTCCCACATGTGGTTCCTGCGCCGGCATGTTTACCGCCAATTCCATGAACTGTCTGACGGAAGCCCTTGGCATGGCCCTTCCGGGGAACGGCACGATTCCCGCGGTGATGGCTGCCCGTATCAGGCTGGCGAAAAGGACCGGAATGAGAATCATGGAACTCATCAACGAAGGCCTGACGCCGGATCGGATTATGACGGAAGATGCCTTCACCAATGCCCTGACTGTGGATATGGCGCTGGGATGTTCAACCAATACGGTTCTGCATCTCTGGGCGATCGCGCGAGAAGCCGGGGTGACCCTGGATCTTAAGCGCCTGAACGTCATCAGCGCGGGAACCCCTCACCTTTGTAAATTGAGTCCCGCGGGAGCAGACCATGTGGAAGACCTGGACCGTGCGGGAGGAATACGTGCCGTTATGGGGGAACTGGCCGACGCAAATTTACTGAACAAGGCGGCTCTTACCGTTTCCGGCGAAAACATCGGAGATTTGGCCGCTGCTTCCGTGAACCTGAATGAAGGCGTTATTCGACACGTCGCGGATCCCTACAGCAGGGAAGGGGGGCTTGCGGTCCTTTTCGGAAATCTTGCGCCTGAGGGATGCGTGGTAAAACAGGGTGCGGTTTCCAAAGAGATGCTGTTCCACAAAGGACCGGCCAGGATTTTTGAATCGGAAGAGGAAGCGACCAAAGAGATTATGGCGGGTCATATCAACAAAGGGGATGTGCTGGTGATTCGATATGAAGGACCGAAAGGGGGGCCGGGAATGCGCGAGATGTTGACTCCCACTTCGGCCCTTTCCGGCATGGGTATCGACAACCAAGTGGCCCTGATCACCGATGGACGTTTTTCCGGTGCTACCAAGGGAGCCGCCATAGGCCACATCTCCCCTGAAGCCATGGAAGGCGGTCCCATAGCGATCATTCAACCGGGCGATGCCATTTGCGTAGACATTCCGAAAAGGACCATCACCCTGGAGGTCTCCGACGAAGAAATCAAGGCGCGTCTCGATGCCTGGAAACCGCCATCCCCCAGGATTACAAAAGGCTACATGGCACGATACGCTCGTGGGGTGTCTTCCGCGAGCAAAGGAGCAGTTTTTCAATAAAACGGAAGGGAGGTGTTTGTCATTAAACAGAAAGGTTCCATTATACTGCTGAACGCCCTTGCTGAAGAGGGTGTGACGATGATTTTCGGTTATCCGGGCGCCGCCATTATTGATCTGAGCGACGAGCTGGTTAAGACCGATATCCGACATATACTGGTGCGGCACGAACAGGGCGCTGTCCATGCCGCGGATGGGTACGCCCGAGCATCGGGCGGGGTGGGGGTCTGCCTTGTTACATCCGGACCCGGGGCTACCAACACCGTAACTGGAATTGCGTCGGCCTATTGCGATTCGATTCCTATTGTTGTAATTACCGGGCAGGTTCCCACGGGGCTGATCGGCAACGATGCATTTCAGGAGGTGGACATTGTCGGAATAACGAGGCCCTGCACCAAGCACAATTACCTCGTCACCAGGATTGAAGATCTGGGAAAAACCATCAAAGAGGCTTTCCATATAGCGAAATCGGGCCGACCCGGACCCGTACTTGTGGATATTCCCAAAGACTTGTTTACCAAGGAATTTGATTGCGGTCCCCGGGAATGTGTAACGCTACGATCCTATAATCCTACCTATGAGCCGAATATGAGGCAACTGAAGAAGGTTGCGAGTCTTGTCAAGAAGGCCAAGCGGCCGTTAATCCTGGCGGGAGGGGGCGTTATCCTCTCTAAGGCTTCCGCGTCTCTGAAGAAATTTGCGGAGGCCATCGCTTCTCCTGTCACGTCCACGCTCATGGGTCTGGGGTGTTTCCCCACAAACACGCCTTACTGGCTGGGCATGATCGGGATGCACGGGACTTACAGAGCCAATATGTCCTCCGCCAATTGCGATCTGCTTATTGCCATCGGGGTTCGTTTTGATGACCGGGTGACCGGAAAAATCGATGAATTCGCTCCCAAGGCCACCATTGTTCATATCGATATCGATCCCACATCGATCAGGAAAAATGTTCCGGTAAGCGTTCCCGTGGTGGGTGACTGCAAAATGTCTCTGGATGCCTTGAACACCCTTTTAGAGGAGAAACCTCTTGGTGATCTTTCTGGTTCCCGTGCCCCATGGCTGCGTCAGATCGAGGAGTGGAAAAGCACTAAGAAGTTGAGCTATTCCAAGGAAGATGAAGTGATCAAACCGCAGTACGTCATAGAGAAGCTGTACGAATTGACGAAAGGGGAGGCCATCATCACTACCGAGGTGGGGCAGAATCAGATGTGGGCTGCCCAGTATTACCACTTTGACAGACCCAATTGTTTTATTACCTCGGGTGGGTTGGGATGTATGGGGTTCGGATTGCCGGCGGCCATAGGCGCACAGCTTGCGAAACCCGAAAAGCTTGTTGTGGACGTCGCCGGGGATGGGAGCATTCAGATGAACATCCAGGAGTTGGCAACCGCCGTGCAATATGGCCTTCCCGTTAAAATTGTGATACTGAACAACCGATTCCTGGGGATGGTGCGACAATGGCAGGAACTGTTTTACGACAAGCGGTATGCCTGCACGAAAATGGATCATGCTCCCGATTTTGTCAAACTCGCTGAGGCTTATGGAGCGGTCGGACTGAGGGCCACTACTCCGGAAGAGGTGGAGTCTGTTTTAAGAGAGGGTCTTTCTCTGCCAAAGACGGTTGTGATGGAATTTGTGGTTGCGCAGGAAGAAAAAGTCTATCCCATGGTTCCTGCCGGAGCGCCGATAACGGAAATGCTGCTGGTGTAAGCCCGGGATTGGAACAGACAAAAGGGGTTTTTGTTCCGATAAGGAACGGAGAAAATGGGAGGACTGGTTTTATGAATGGAACAAGTGAGGAAAAACATTATCTTTCTCTCATGGTGGAAAATCGACCGGGAGTATTGTCTCGCATTGTGGGGCTTTTCAGCGGCAGAGGTTTTAATATCGAAAGCCTTTGCGTGGCGGAGAGCATGGAGGCAAGCGTCTCCAGGATTACCCTGGTAACCCGTGGAGATATGATGATTATTGAGCAGATAAAAAAACAGCTCAACAAATTGATCAACGTAATCAAAGTGACCGATCTTACGCAAATGAACTTCGTTCATCGGGATATGGCCCTGGTGAAGGTCCGGGCCCGTCCGGAAAATCGTGCGGAAATCCTGAGAATGGTGGATATTTTCAGGGGCAAGGTCGTGGATGTGGGCGCCGAGTTCTTTACCGTGGAGGTTACGGGCGATCTGGGCAAGGTACAGGCGTTTTTAAAACTCTTAAAGCCGATGGGCATTAAAGAAATCGCGAGGACCGGGGCCATCGCCCTTGCTCGCGAGGATAATAAGGAGAAATAACGAATGACGGCAATTGATTTTGGCGGTGTTGTGGAAAATGTGGTGACTTCCGAGGAATTCAGCTTGGAAAGGGCACGAAAAGTCCTTGAAAATGAAACCGTGGCCGTATTGGGTTATGGGGTCCAGGGTCCGGGGCAGGCTTGCAATCTTCGGGATAACGGTATAAACGTGATTGTGGGACAGCGAAAAGAGAGCCCCACATGGGACCTGGCCGTCAGGGACGGTTTTGTGCCCGGAGAGACGCTTTTTCCCTTGGAGGAGGCTGCCCGGAAGGGAACCATTATCGAGTTTCTGGTTTCCGATGCGGGACAGGTGGCCGTGTGGCCCGGAATCAAGAAATGCCTTGAGCCTGGAAATGCCCTTTGTTTTTCTCATGGGTTTGCCATTACCTACAAGGATCAGACCCATGTGGTACCGCCTGAAGATATTGATGTGATCCTTGTTGCGCCTAAAGGGTCGGGCAGAACGGTCCGCACCAATTTTCTTCAGGGCAGCGGGATAAATTCCAGCTATGCCATCTTCCAGGATTACACGGGTAGGGCGGAAGAAAGGACCCTGGCTCTCGGGGTAGCCATCGGTTCGGGCTATCTGTTTCCCACCACCTTTGAAAAAGAGGTGTTCAGTGATCTGACCGGAGAAAGAGGGGTCCTTATGGGCTGTCTTGCGGGAACCATGGAAGCCCAGTATAATCTCTTGCGAAAACATGGTCACAGCCCCAGTGAGGCCTTCAACGAAACAGTGGAAGAGCTTACGCAAAGTCTCATCCGTTTGGTGGCGGAAAATGGAATGGACTGGATGTTTGGAAATTGCAGCACTACCGCACAACGGGGCGCCCTCGATTGGTCCCCCAGATTCAGGGATGCGGTGGCGCCCGTGTTTGATGAACTTTATGAAAGCGTCCAGTCGGGGAAGGAGACGGCTATTGTTCTGGATGCCAACAGCCGTCCGGATTACCGTGTAAATCTCGAGAAGGAACTCCAGGCCATAAGGGAATCCGAGATGTGGAAGGCAGGCGCCGCCGTGCGGGCTTTGCGTCCGGAGAACAGGGGACAGAAATAAGACCTGAGGTATCCTATTCAAATTTTCTGGCAGCGAAATACAGACTTAGAAAGCCATTCCGTCACGAGGTCTTTTTTGCTGCCGCATCTGATTCCTATGGCAGCACCGGCCCTTCTATGCTGGTACGGACAAG
>JBBSAR010000105.1:0-10785 GCA_038252125.1 Desulfatiglandales bacterium | reverse complement strand
TGAACGGGTACAGGATCTACCTCTTACTGAAACTGTCCGGGGAGCCCCCTTCGCCCTCCAGGGTGCACTTGGTGAAGTCTATTTGCTGATTACACTTGCTGCAGATATGGGTTCTCGAAAACTCGTCCGAAAAGATCTCCTTCTCCTCCTACTTTAAAGCCACCAGGAGGATTGGACCGTTCGGTTGCCTGCCGAACGGTCCCGTTATATTCCCACTTCGCATCTATTTTTTCCACAAGCCATGGAGATTGCAGTACTCTCTTGCCGTGACCTGATTGGCGTCAATTTTGAACACCGCCTCCGGCGCTGCTCCGGGTTTCAGAAACTGGCGGTACGCCTTGCCGTCCGCGATAAGTTCGATCCACTCAATGTAATGCTTTTCCTCCATGGGATGGGCCACTTCGCCAACTTTCACCTTATAACCGCCCTGGATTTTTTCCACCACGGGAACGTGCTTTTCCTTGGCCGCGTCCACGGTGTTTTCCTTGAACAGCTTCATGGGCGCTCCGCAGCAAACCAGTTCACCTTCTCCACCGTGCAGCACTTCCACAATATTTCCACAGGCCTCACATTTGTAAATTTCAAGTTTTTCCGCCATCTTAATTTTCCTCCTTTTTATAAAATGAAATGTGTAGGGATAGCCGCCAAGCGGCCTTTGCAGTTAAACTCTCCTGCTTGAACCTATGGATGGTATATTACTACGGATCACGTTACCGGGAAATGGGGTCATTGCTGTATTTTTGCTCAAAAGCACCTGTACGATAAAAAAGTAGAAACCGGGACCTGAAAATGCATTCTTTGTATAAGGTGCCTCCTTTATACTTTGGAAGGCTTGAAAATATACGGGATTGCACCCATTCACGGAAAGCTTTGCGTATGATATTCATATAAGTCAAACTATAATTAGGAGGGAACAGATATGCAGGCACGCGGTCCACTCATGATAGAACACCGCCTGATCGAACGGATGCTCTCACTTATCAAGGATGCCCTGGTTCAAATCGAATCGAACCAAAAGGTTGACCCTTTGTTCGTGGATACGGCGGTTGATTTCATCCGCATGTATGCCGATAGGACGCATCACGGTAAAGAGGAAGATATCCTCTTTCGAGATCTGGACAAACGTCCTTTGTCCGCCGAAGACCGGCGTATGATGAAAGAGTTGGTCGAAGAACATCTCTTTGCGCGGCAAACGACCAAAGCGCTCGTTGAAGCCAACACGCGTTATCGAAACGGAGACAAATCCGCCCTCCCGGACATTGTCCGTCCGCTTCAGACCCTTGCGGAGTTCTATCCCAAGCACATCGAAAAAGAAGACAAAATTTTCTTCCCCGCATCCAGGTCCTACTTTACGGAAAAAGAGGACCAGGCTATGTTGGCGGAGTTCTACAAGTTTGACGGTAAGATGATTCACGAAAAGTATCGTTCAGTTGTCGAAGAGCTAAAAGCCAACCGATAACCCCTATTTTCAGTTTTTCAGTCCTTTAAAGGCAGGAAGATGCAAAAATCCCCACTTTATCTCAGGAACACCCTATCCGGAAAAAAAGAACGCTTTGAAAGCATGGAAGCAGGAAAAGTAAAGATCTTTACCTGTGGCCCATCTATCTATGGAAATGCGCACATCGGAAATTATCGCACCTTTATTTTTGAAGATGTGCTCCAAAGATATCTGGAGTATCTGGGTTTTGAAGTGGAACGTATAATTCCTTTCACGGATGTGGAGGATAAGGCGATCTCGGAAGCCGGGAAGCAAAAGAAAACCCTAAGGGAACTGACCGATCCCGTGGAAGAGCGTTTTGTCAACGAATCGGCATGTCTGCACATCAAACTGCCCCGTTATATCCCCCGGTCTTCGGAAACGGTGGACGAAGCGGCAAAATTGATCCAGATTCTTCTTGAGAAGGGATACGCCTATGGTCATGGACATGACATTTTTTTCGACCCCCTCAAATGCAAAGAATTCGGCAGACTATATGGCCTCGATATGAGTCGATGGCCGACAAAGAAACGGCGATTTCGCAAGGACACCTACCCTGGGCAGAGATGGAACCTTGGAGATTTCATCCTGTGGCATGGAAATACAAAGGATGGGATATCCTGGAACACCAAAATCGGGCAAGGGAGACCGTCGTGGAACATACAGGACCCCGCGGCCATCACCAAACACCTCGGGACTGCCATTGATATCGCCTGCGGAGGAGTGGATAACCTTTTCAGGCACCATGACTACAATCTCGCAGTGATGGAAGCCGTTTCCGGGGAATCGTTCTGCAAGACCTGGCTGCACGGAGAGCACGTCGTGGTAAACGGCGCCAAAATGTCCAAGAGCAAGGGGAATATTGTGTATTTGACGGATCTTCTGAACCAGGGGTATCCAGCCGAATATGTGCGTTTCTTTTTGATGGAAACACACTACAGAAAAAAGCTGAATCTTCAGGAAGGGGCACTGGAACAATCGGCCGGCAGGCTCCTGACGTTCAGGGAAATGGCCAAAAGACTCACCGAAAATGGAATAGAAGGAAAATCTTCCTCCCATCAGGCCGACGAACTGGTACGGGGGATGGAAAAAAAGTTTAGAGAACGAATGAACGACGATCTGGATGTGGGTAACGCCTTTCAAGATATCAGAAAAGATATGGTCCAGTTAATGGCGCTTAAGCAAGTGGAAGGACTATCCGAGGAGAACAGGGAGGAACTCATTCATACCTTAAAAAACATCAACGGTGTGCTTCAGGTTTTATCTCCCTGCCCCCCCTTTGCCGAAAGGGGGCATGGGGGGCAATAATTTTTCCTTCGTTCCCAGGCAGAGCCTGGGAACGAAGGAAATTCAAGATACCGTACCCTTAAGCTACGGTCTTCTTGTAAACCGCGTAAAGGTCGTGAACCCTGTGTCTGAGCTTTTTGATCCGTTGGCTATCCTCGTCGGATGCCCAGCGGGGCTCGCTGATGGAGAAAAGGCTATTGCTCAATTCGTCCAGGACGTGTTCCGTTGCCACGCACCATTCCGAGGTGCAGATATCGCGCATCTCGGCCGCCTCAGCTACCCCCTTCTCCACGGAATCAAGGGATTTTTCCATACCCTTCAGAAAATCCCTCCAACTATCAATCATCTGCTCCTGAACTCCTCCCTGAAAACTGTCTTTGGGTAACGTCATAGCTTTTCCTCCTTGATTCAGTTTAGTTTTCATTTCTGTAATCGTGAAAATCATGACTTCAATGTAATCGCATCAATCGGGTGTGTAAATAAGGTGGAATATGTATTTGAGGGCCAAAAGAGAAGTACGGAGGTTTGTTTTCAGGTTTCATGTGGCGCCCCGCTTTTTTTAGGCTTTTTGATCAGGATAAAGGATTGGGAAAGTATGGATATGGGGTATTTCCCGTATTCGGGCCATCAAAAAATGGTATTCGGACCTCTTTGGGATGGACGTGAGGAAAATAGTACCTAAAATAGTAGAATATGTCGTATCTTATTCAAAACGTATGGCAGAATGGAGGTACCAGGTCTTTTTTGCTGCCGCATCTTGGATAAACCTTCACCGACTGTCGAGAGGTCCTTCTATCTTTTCAAAACAGGAGGCAACTGTGGCTGGACACAAACCGGAAAACATTACGGATGCGGACTTTGAACAAAAAGTCCTCAATGGGAAGGGAATAATATTGGTGGATTTCTGGGCCCCCTGGTGCGGCCCCTGTCATAATATGGCGCCGGCACTGGAAGCCTTTGCGGAAAGCAACGCGGAAAAAATCAAGGTCTATAAGTTGGATGTGGACGACAACCCCAAGACGGCCGAGAAGTACTCCATAAAGAGCATCCCCACATTGATCTTCTTTAGAAACGGCGAACCCCTGGACACACTCCGTGGCGCCGTCTCCCGGGCCACCCTCGAGGGCAGGCTGAAGGCCATTGGAGATGGAGCTAACAGCTAATTGCTTTCCTTCGCGTACAACGGACTGATTTCCCGAAGCGTTTTGACGGCGCCTTGCAGGGCACGCAGAAATCGCGTAATATCTTCTTCTGTGTTTTCCAACCCGAAAGTGACCACCATGGTTCCCTGAGCGTCCGCAAAATCCCGTCCGATGGACAGAAGAACATGGGAAGCCTGAAGGGCTCCGGAAGCGCAGGCTGAACGGGTGGACACGGCAATCCCTTCTTCATCGAGCAACAGAACAACGCTCTCTCCCTCGATAAACCGGATGGAAATGGAGACCAGATTGGGAAGGGCCTTTTCCGGGTGGCCGTTGATATAATAGTCGTCAATGTAGTTGGGCAGTTCTTGGATGATCTTCTTTTTGAGTTTTTGGGCCTGGCTGATTCTGTAATCCATGTCCCGCAAGGCGAATTCGGCTGCTACCCCCGTTCCGATGATGCCTATCAGGTTTTCCGTCCCGGCCCGTTTGTTGTTTTCCTGCACACCGCCATCCAAAAGCGGCCACAGACCGACCCCGCGGCGAACATACAATCCTCCGACCCCCGTCGGGCCATAAAAGGAAGATGGAGCAAAGCTGAGCAGGTCCACGCCCAGTTTTTGCACGTCGATGGGCACCACCCCCACGGAATCGACGGCGTCCGTATGGAACAGCACCTTCTTCTCTTTTGTTATCTTTGCGATTTCCTCAATGGGCTCTATGGTTCCGATTTCATTGTTGCTGTGCATAACGGAAACAAGGATGGTGTCCTCTTTAATGGCCTCGGCCACGGAAGCGGGATTCACGCACCCATCCGAATCCACGGGAACGGAAGTCACCTTGTAATCCATAAGCTTGAGACGCCTCAGGCTTCGCAGAACGGCATTGTGTTCGATGTTGGATGTGACGATATGTTTGCCCTTGGCCGCCTTGGCCAGTGCCACTCCCTTGACGGCGTGATTGATCGACTCGGTGCCGCAGGAAGTAAATACCACCTCCTTCGGCTCTGAACAGTGGATGAGATTTGCCACGGACTCCCGGGCCTTTTCCAGTGCCTCGGCGGCCCTGTCGCCGATCGAGTGTTGGCTGGAAGGATTTCCATGACCTACCCGTATGGCCTCTATCATGGCATCCTGAACCGCGGGTAAGAGAGGATTTGCCGAGAGGTGATCCAGATTGATCATCTTCATGATCCGACTCCTTTCTCTACATCTTTGGGGGCGGCTTCCAGATCCGCATGGCAAAACTCACAGGTTTTTTCATGCTCGGGAATCTCGGCGTCACAATAGGGACAATAACAGGTCTCCCCCCCGTGACTCGGAAGGTGTTCATTCACCCTTTTGGGCTCAGGCTTTGTCTTTCCCGCCTTTCGATCCTCGTAATCCTTGATGGCCATATGCAGGGCATCGGCCCCCAGATTGGAACAGTGGAGTTTGTTTTTGGGAAGACCCTCCAGGGCCTTTGCCACATCCTTGTTGGAAATTTTTTTTCCTTCCTCCAAACTCTTTCCCTTGGCCATTTCCGTGAGCATGCTGGACACGGCAATGGCTGCACCGCATCCGAAGGTCTGGAACTTGATGTCTTTGATGCGATCCTCTTCCACCTTCAGATAGACACTCATCATGTCTCCGCACAAGGGGTTGCCCAACTCCCCAATGCCATCGGCGTCCTTTATAATTCCCACGTTTCTGGGATGCTTGAAGTGGTCCATTACGGTTTTTGAATACATGGAATTGCTCCTGTCCCGACCGTCCCTTTATCCCGAACGAGAGGAAAATCAGGGACGGTCAATTTTTTTTAAGGATCAACCTTTAATCTGTATATTGCGGCTCTTGGCGCCCGCCTTGACGGGAATTGTGACCATCAGGACCCCGTCCTTCAGGGTGGCATCCACCTTGCCGTCATCCACCAGGGTCTCCTCGATAACGAAACAGATTTTTCCATAAGTTTTGCCTCCTTATTTCATATACAAGTTTATACTGTGATCACTCTCCTGAAACCTAAGCATTCTCCCGGCTCAGAAGGTGATCGGCCAGCAACGTCACGATCTCATCCCAGGCGGTCGTATCCGCCACAAACAGATCTTCTTCCTCATCTGAAGGATAAGCCTCGCAGTGCTCAAGAATTTCGGGTTTTGCCGCCGCTATGGAATCCCACAAGGCAACCGAATCATCCTGCCCGCTCAGGGTCCTGATGGCGTCCACGATAGATATCCGGCCATCCGGTGTAAACCTTACGATCTCGTTATCCATTTCAAGGTTGAACAGGGTATCCATGATCGTCTCTCCACAATATAATTTCTTTATAAGTTTCCATTCCCCTCTTCCCACGATTCCCGCCGAACATCCGGTCTCGATAAAAGAAAGGAAGGCCTTTGTTTATATGGTCAAGAATATTAGTTGGAAAATCCGGCGCTGTGAATGGGTTTGATTATGTATATTAGGGCTGTAAAGTGCGTATCTTTTCGCCGGACGGTTTCCCTTACGAATTCCACTTCCTGCCCCATGGCTCTTTTTCCTTGTAAATACGGAAAAAATGCTCTAATTTTATGAAAAAATAAAGAACCACATCCTGGGGCCGCTTGTTGTGGTCCCAGTGAAAAGAGCAATACGTAATAGTAACCAGGAACAGGGGACAAATGGACACGCAGACCATAAAAGTCCTCCTTGTCGAGGATGATGAGGATGACTATGTGATTCTCAGAAAATTGCTCTCTCAAATTCCGGGACAGCGGTACGATCTGGAGTGGGCCTCCGAATTCAACGATGCCCTGCTGAAGATTTCCCAAAAAGACCACGATCTCTTTCTGGTGGACTACCGGCTGGGAATACAAAACGGGCTGGAACTGCTTCAGGTTTTGCAGGAACGGGGATATCCGGTGCCGGTGATTCTTTTGACGGGGAAAGGGGACTATGAAATCGACCTTCAGGCCATGAAGAGCGGCGCCTCCGAATACCTGGAAAAAGGGAACCTCACGCCCACCCTGCTCGAACGTTCCATGCGATATGCGGTGGAACATTCCAGGACGCTTGAAGCCCTCCGTGAATCGGAATCGAAATTACGCAATCTTTCGGAAAAGCTATTAAATGCCCAGGAGAACGAGAGAAAGATTGTGGCCCGTGAAATCCACGACGGTCTCGGTTCCACCCTGACCGCCATAAAGTATTCACTGGAACAGCGAAAGGGCGCCTCGGACCAGAACCTGTCTTCCGGGACCATCCCACTGGAACAGATTATCGATATGGTGAGGCATGCCATCGGGGAAAGCCAGAGGATATCATCCAGCTTGAGACCCTCGATCCTGGACGACCTCGGTCTCCTCCCGGCGCTTCGTTCCTTATGCCGGGAGTGGGGGAAGATCTACGGCAATATCCATATAGACAGGCAATTGGAGATCAGTGAAGACAATATCCCCGACCCCCTCAAGATCGTCATCTACCGAATCGTTCAGGAGTCCCTCAACAACATTTCAAAACACAGCGAGGCCCGGAACGTACTTGTCAGACTCACCAGGACGGAAGATAGTATCGAACTGACGGTTACGGATGACGGCCTGGGATTTGATCCGGACGAAGTTGCTTTGCCAAAGGTTTGTCTGAGCGGCATGGGGTTGGCGGGCATGCGAGAACGGGCCGATCTTTCAAACGGAAATATCGAGATTCGCTCCGAAAAGGGGAAAGGGACCGTGGTGCGGGCACACTGGCCCGCGTGAACGCCCGTCCCTTTCACCATCTCCTACATTTCTTTTGAAAAGGATACGGAAATGCTGGCACCCCCGAGGGGTCCGGGTTCGGCCCATACCTTCCCTTTGTGTTTCTCCGCAATCTCTTTCACGATGGCCAGCCCCAGACCCAACCCATCCTTCTTTCGCCCTGAATCGATCCTTCGGTAAAGTCCGAACACCCTGTCCGGATTTTCCGTGTTGATGCCCTTACCGTCATCACTCACCGAGACGATCCAGGAAAGCTCCGTCTCCCTGAAATCGATCCGGATCTCCTTGAGCCCTTTTCCGCCGTATTTCAACGTGTTCTCCACAAGATTCCGGAAAACCCTCTCCAGGGATACTCTGTCGGCACGAATGTGCGGAAGTTGTTCAGGCTCGGACCAGTGGATATAGCGCGATTGGATCTGCTCGGAAAACTCGTCCCTGATGCACGCCACGACCTTTTTCGTATCCAGATATTCGATGTGCATGGGGCTTTCCTTGGACGAGATGAACACATTAATCATTTCAGCGAGGGTGGCGATCTTTTGGGCCGAATTCATGATATGTTCGCAGTGAGTCCGACCCTTCTCATCAAGAATCGCCCCATAATTTTCGAAAAGGCGTTGGGTAAGACCGTGGAGGCTGATGGCCGGGTTTTTCAAGTCATGGGAGACCGAATAGGCAAATAACTTGACCTTCTCAGATTCCCGTTGCAACTCCGCATTGGCCGTTGCCAGATCGGCGGTTTTCTCCTGAACCCTCACCTCCATATTTTTGTAGGCTTCTTCCAGAGCCCTCCTGGACGTCTCCCTCTCCATGGTATATCGAATGGAGCGTTCAAGGAGCGATGCCGTCAAATGGTCTTTAACAAGATAATCCACCGCCCCCAAATTCATGGCCTGGATGTCTACAGCATATTCCCCCTGGCCGGTGAGGAAAATAACGGGGGTTTTCAAATCTTCACTCCCTACCTCGCTAAGAAGCTCCAGTCCGGTATGGGCGCCCAGGCGATAATCGAGCAGGCAGAGATCATATTCACCACTCTTTAATGCGGCCTTGGCCTCATCATAATCGGTGACCCAATCCATGCTGAAGCGATCGCCGGGGATGCTGGACAGATGATGCCGTAAGATGACATAATCATCCGCATCATCTTCCACCAAAAGGATCCTCAATTTACCCAGGGACTCCTCTGTTTTGTTGTTTTCCACGGTCCTTGTCTCCATTCACGCAAATAGAATTTAGCGACCCTATCGATGCGCCGCGCAGCCCCGGAAACCTTCATCGTGGACATTTTTTCATTCCTGCATCCGGACTACATTCATGGCGATCGAAATTTGACCATTGATTCTCCATTTATAGACTTTTAACAGAGCCGCCGGACCGAAACAATAGGGTCTATCCTGTATTTGCAAAGCCCTTCCAAGGTATCCTGACTGTGTCGCAGCCGGGCCTTCGCCATTCACCGGCCTACGAAGGCCGAGCATTAACATTGGGGTCTGAAAGGGCTCGATGAGAGAATGCGGAACACGGGGTGGGCAGAGCCTTGGAACAGGCGGTATTTTGGAACAGGCGGTATTGCAGCGGTTTTATTTCTCGATTCTCCTACGCCGGACAGGCCGAATTGCAGCGCTTTTCAAATTTTCCAGGGGCTTTTCTCCGGAATCCTGGATCAATCGAATGCGGCCTTCCTCAATCGTAATCATCCTCCTCTTATACAATGCACCGATGGCATTTTTGTACCGCTTCTAGCTGACGCCGAGCAATTTATAAATTGTTTCCGGTGAACTCTTATCTGATATCTCCAGACTTCCCCCGCGCTCTTTGAGGACGTTCAAAATTTTTCCGGACAAATCCGCCGCGGCCTTGGCGCCGGACTTCTGAAGAGAAAGATCGATCTTGCCGTCATCCCTGATCTTTTTGATAAATCCTTTGACCCCCTGCCCCTGCTTCAGGATCTGAAACAGTTCAGTCTTATACAGAACACCTACATGGGCATGGTTAATGATCGCAGTATAACCCAGGGACGTCATCTCGCCGATTATAAGATCAACCTGCCGGCCGTCCATGAAATGGACAGGTTGTTTCCCTAAAAACTTGTCCAGCCTGGAGGAAGCCGTTATATGGTTGTTTTTATCATTGTAAATAAACACCACATAGGATTGCCCCTGCTTCATCGGCTTATTCTGCTCCCGCACGGAGACCCGCAGGTCCCGCTCCAGACCCCAGTCCAGAAACGCTCCATACGAGTTGGAGGTCAGCACCTTGAGTAAAGCAAACTGACCGGCCACGGCTTTGGGTTTTTTGGTGGTAGCGATCATCCCTGCCTTTGAATCAATGTACAGAAAGACCTCGACACTGTCATTTATCCTGCAACGGGCGGGCGCCTCTTTTCCGGGAAGAAATATCTCCCCTGCTATCCCACCGTCCAGGCTTACACCCGATTCCATGACCTTTATCGCCTTAAGGGTGTTCATTTTCCCAAATTCAACCATGTCTTTTTATCCTCAATTTCTCCGTCTGCTCATCAGGAGCTCCACGCCATTTTCCAGCTTTTTCAGGTTCTCCTTTGAGTTGAACAGCATTTCGCACAACTCACATTTCCGGTAGCGCACAATTTTGCTGGCCTTGTACCCCAGATAAGAAGCCATGGGCGTCAGCCCCATGGTGCGGATCAGATGGTATAAGAGATGCTGTTCTTTCTTTTCAAATAATTCATCCACGGATTCCTGCCCCAGATTGCCAAGATACAAAAACCCGGTTTCTGAAAACCGGTTCCCTGCATCACAGCAGGCATACATATCCTGATTGGGAGAAAGATAAGCATTCATGTTACAGATGTTGGGATAATAGTCCGTAAAGATCCGTTTGCGATCAAAACTTTCCGCCCTCCCGAAATAGATCATCGGTTCGGGGAAATACCGCAGCTTATTTTGTTGGAGAAACTCTTCAAGAACGTCATCTTTTTCCGAAAAGTCGGTAATGAAAGAAACAAAGTAGTCGAGGCCCTGTTTCACGCAAGCGTTAGCCGCGCGAACAATGTTTTCCCTGTCAACATTTTCCTGGTGCCAACGGCTGGTGCTGATCCGCATCTGGGAGAGCCCGCTTTCGATCAATGCGGATACGGTTTTCTCCGCATGATCCGAGCCATACGCCCAGAACCCGTTGGTAAC
>JBBSAR010000104.1:0-10919 GCA_038252125.1 Desulfatiglandales bacterium | reverse complement strand
TACGAAATCAAGCCTCCCATTCCTGTTGAAGAGATCATTGAACGGGGTCTGGGGCTTCGGCTTATCTATGATGACCTGGAAGAGAAGCTGGGGAGCAGGGATATTCTGGGAGCAATGTACGTGGAGGCGAAACTGATCTGCATCAACGAGCGGTTGTTTGAACACAGCTCCGAGGGGCGACTGGTCTTTACCTGCGGACACGAAGCCGGTCACTGGGTGCTCCATCGCAAATATGCTGCGCCGGGTTCGCAAAAGGGCGGGCAGGGCGCTTTTGTGGTTTGTAATTTACGGGATGCGGGGAAGGCCATCGAATGGCAGGCCGACTATTTTGCCTCCTGTCTGCTCATGCCCGAAGATGAAATCCGCATAGCCTTTCATGAGGTATGCAGCCTGGAACCGATCGTGGTGCGCCATGTCCGGGGCGAATCCGCAAAGGGGAGGCGTTCCGCGGAACCGTTTGTTGAGCAGTGGCCGTACATTGCGGCGGCCATGTGTGAAGCGGGCGGATTTTCCAATGTTTCCAGGCAGGCCATGATCATTCGTCTGCAGGATCTGGGGCTGCTTATAAACAGGACCCGCAAAAAAATGGATTGGGATTCGCTCTGAGGAATGCCTTATGCCTCATCCTCTCGCGGCAGGGTCTCCCGGATGAGAAAGGAGGCGCCGAGGGAGAGAGTGGCAACCGCCAGGAGAATGAGAAACATGAGTCGGAAGCTCGCCGCATCATAAACGATCCGTCCAGGGTTTCGCGCTGTCAGCATCGCTCCTATCCCCACCTGCAACACGGAGGCGCCTAAGAAGGGAAAGAGATTCACGGTTCCCACGGAGGTTCCGGAGATTTCGATGGGAAAAAGTTCCTTGGATACGGTGGCGACCACCGTCCCCGTGGGCCCGCCTGCTAAAAATAGGCAGAAGAAAAGGGCATACAGGGCCGGAACGGGCAAACTGTCCACCGACCAGGCCATGAGCCCCGTTACGATCATGAGGAGCAGGCTGCAGCCCATGAGGACCGGCCTTCTGCCCAACCGGTTGGCTGCCCATCCCAGAAGGGGGCTGCCGAAGATCAGGGCCAGGGCAAAGGAGGATAAAATAGTTCCCGTTTCGGTTTTGCTCAGTCCGTACACATGCATGAGATAAGGCCCTCCCCACAGTCCGCCCATGGCAAAAGAGGTGCCCGTTACGCAGAATGACCACGTGGACAGGGGCCAGAACCGGAAAGAAGTGACCACCATTTTCATTCCCGCCAGAAGACCCATGCGCTTTTCCGTCGGCAGGGAGTCCTTCCGAATGGAGGGGAGACCCATGTCGGAGGGTTTGTTTCGGACGAACGCGTAGGTAAGGGCGGACATGACGAGGGTAAGAATCCCGACGGCCGTGAGTGTCATTCGCCATCCGATGAGATCGCTGATCCAGCCTAAAGGGGCGCTGGAAAAAACCGCGCCAAGGCCTCCCATAACCATGAACGCGCTCCCCATGATGAGAAATTGCCGGGGGGTGAACCATTCCGACAGGATCTTGAAATTGCACACAAAGACCGTGGAAACCCCGATGCCTACCAGGATCCTGCCAATGACGGCCACGGTCAGGTTGGGTGAAAGTCCCATGAGGATGGATCCGACGCCGGCCAGGATGAAGAAAATGGATACGGTTTTGCGAGGTCCCCAGGAATCCGCCATGAGCCCCGTGGGCAACTGCATGATGGCGTAGGAATAGAAATAGGCGGAGGCCAGTACACCCAGGAGGGTTCCGCTGATATGAAAGGATTCCTGAAGATCCAGGGCGATGACGGCCGGGCAGAGCCGATGAAAAAATACCAGGACATAACAGGAAAAAATAAGAAGACAGATAACGTAACGGTATCTCATGATATAAGCTCAAAGCGCAAAAGCGAAAAGCTGACAGTTAATGTTTCATCGCTTCTTTCGGATAGAAGAAGGTCTCTCCGTGTTTCAGCGGCACATAGTGTTTCAGGAGATTCCGCCTGTCCAGTTCCTCCTCTATCTGGGCGGGGGGGAACCATACCGGTTCATCTCCAAGGCGGAACGTTCCCCAGTGAACGATGAGCAGATGCTTCGCACGAAGGTCTTGAAACGCCTGCACCGCCTCGGCGGGGTTCATGTGGCTGTCGCGCATGAACCAGAGCGGTTCATACGCCCCTACGTTCAAAATAGCCACGTCAATGTCGAATTCTTCTCCTATTTCCTTGAATCCCCTGAAATAGGCCGTATCTCCCGAGATGAAAATGGTGGGTCCGCTGGCTGTCTTGATGAGATATGATCCCCACAGGGACTTGTTGGGGCCTATGAAAGGATTCCGCATGGTCCAGTGTTTACAGGGCAGAAGGATGATTTTCCGGTTACCCTGACTGAATGTTTCGAACCAGTCCAACTGTCTGTGTTGGCCCATCCCCAACTCCTCAAAAATATCAGCATAGCCGAGAGGGGTGATCACGGTGGTTTCTTTTTCAAAGGTACGAAGAGAGTCCTTGTCCAGATGATCATAATGGCCATGGGTTATCAGAACAAGATCCGCTTTGGGCATTTCCCCGGGGTCTGTTTTGAGCGGAGTAAAATCTGTTAAGAAAAAAGAGATGTCAAAAAAGATGGGATCAATGTAAATATAGCTCCCCTGGTCGTTGATCACTACGCAGGCATGTTTGACAAAGGTGATGGAAAGTTCGCTCCGGTCAAACACTGGTTTCCAGTTTATGTTCACCGGGGTTGCGCGCTCCATGTCGTAAAACCGCCGGAAGGAGTTTTCCGAGAAAAGTTTCCAGCGTAGAAATTTCCAGGGACCTCTGGGGCCGGCTGATCCAAACGGATTGATAAAAGAGTCCTTGCCGTGATGCATCTTCCTGCCTGCTATCTCCCGCAAACTCCACTTTATTGTTTTATCTTCCGTCATTTGAGAGGTTTCCTCTCCTCTGGATCGTCCCAAAAAGGGAAAGATTAAGAAAAAGCCCAGTGCAAAAGCCATCTTGCTCCAGGTAAAGAACCGTTTCATAAAAAGACGACGGGTCATTCCGTGAAAGCACCTTTCTGAATTGACACGCGAGAATCTTTGACTTACTCTCCGCCTCCAGAGCGTATACCATAAAAGAAAGGGGATTATCCATGGGGAAAAGGAGAAGCGGGGTTCTGCTTCATATTACATCACTGCCGTCTATTCACGGCATAGGCGATTTCGGTCCCGAGTCGTACCGATTTGCCGATTTTCTATCAGAATCTGAACAAACTTTCTGGCAAATCCTGCCTCTGAATCCCACGGACGGGGCTTGCGGAAACTCACCCTATTTCAGTGCTTCGGCTTTTGCCATGGACCCAATTTTCATCAGCCTGGAAAAGCTCCTGGATGAAGGGTTGCTTGCAGGATCGGATTTCGGACCCTGGCCTGGTTTTCCGGCCGGAAAGGCTGACTATCACCGTGCGGCACAATATAAGATGCCATTGCTGCAAAAGGCCTTTGAAAACTTCAAAAAATCATGTGAAATTTTGAAATATATTGCGTTCTGTCAGGAGCATTCCCATTGGCTTGACGATTTCGCCCTTTTCCGCGTACTGAAAAAGAAATTCGATAAAGAGGCATGGAACCTTTGGCCAAAGCCTCTGGGAGAAAGAAAGGTCGAGGCGCTGGCGAGAGAAGAGGAGTCTCTCCGTCAGGGCGTGGAGGAGGAGAAATTTTACCAATACCTCCTTTTTACCCAATGGTTCGAGCTGAAGTCGTACTGCAACAAAAAGGGGATAAAGATCATAGGCGACCTTCCCATTTATGTGAGCTACGATAGCTGTGACGTGTGGGTCAATCAAGATATTTTCAAGCTGGATGACGACCGGAAACCCTATGCCGTTTCGGGGGTTCCACCCGATTATTTTAGCGAAACCGGGCAATTATGGAATAACCCGGTGTACAATTGGGACGCTCTGCAAAAAACAGGATATGACTGGTGGATCAGGAGGATGGCACATACGCTTCATTGCTTTGATCTTGTGCGGATCGACCATTTCAGAGGACTGGTCCATTACTGGGAGATCCCGGCCGACGACAAGACGGCCCTGAACGGTTGTTGGGCTCCTGTTCCCTCTTATGACTTTTTTAACGCCCTGGTGAAGCGTTTTCCGGATTTTCCGGTCATTGCGGAGGATCTTGGATTGATTACCCCGGACGTCACGGAAGTCATGGAGCATTTTAATCTTCCCGGCATGAAGGTGTTGATCTTCGCCTTCGGGGAGGATGATCCCATGCACCCGTACCTTCCCCATACCTACCCAAGGAATTGTGTCGCCTATACGGGGACCCATGACAATAATACGTTGATGGGCTGGTTTAAAAATGAGGCCGATAACGAGCAGAAGCAAAGACTTTTCCGTTACCTCTACAGGGAGCCGCCGGTGGAGAGATTACATTGGGAGATGATTCGCCTGCTCATGATGTCGGTTGCTGACACGGTGATTATTCCCATGCAGGATATCCTGGGGCTTGGCCAAGAGGCCAGAATGAATCAGCCGGCAATGGCCGCGGGAAACTGGACCTGGAGGTTGATGCCGGATCAGATAAGTAAGGTGATTGTGGACCGGCTCGGCTCTGTCACGAAGACCTATGGCCGTTCAAGCTTGTTTTAGTCCCAATACTTATTCCATTGAAAAGCTGTATGCCGAATCGGAGGGTGGGTCTGAGCAAACTTCTTGTATAGCGATCAGATAGTTTTCCATAGCCCTCCTGAGGGCCAGGATGATGTTGTAAAAGAGTTCTCCGCGCGGTTCCCTGCGGTCGCGTTTGAGCTCGGCAAACATCAGACGTCGAAGAGCCAGAGAGAATTCCATCTGCACCCCCTCGCCCCGGAGATTCCGGTTGCAGATATTGTTGGGATGGCGTCCCGGAAAGCGGGGATTTTCTCCAACCAGTATGCCGGCTTCCTCCAGAGTCTTTCGTATCTCTTTTTGAAGAATTCTATCCTTTCCACCCAGATAGATGATCGGATTGTCATCCTTGCACCCATGGAGGGCGAGGATGGACCGGGCTTTCCCTGCCAGCTTCAGTCCGATCGGTTCGTCGAAATGCGTGCTTGTTATATGCAGGGTGTTGTTGTCTCTGTCTTTTATCCCTTCAAAGCAATAGATGCTGTGCTCTTTTCCCGCGGCGGCATGGGCTATCTCGGTGGTTCCGGGCTCGATACAGCCCCCATGGGGCGCCATAATCAGAATGCCGGAACTTCTTTCCTGAAAGCGGATTTGATAATCCGCTCCTTCTTTTTCATATTTTCTAAGCTGGTTGTAGTTCTGGTAATGTGTCATTCAATCTCCGATCGTGGATTTCATATTCTTCTTTTTGCCCCGTACGGGCAAAATAGCCAACAACATGGCGCAAAAGCACAGAATCACAGAAATCATGAGGACATCGTGGTATGCGGGGGGGATGGAGAGCCTGAGCGCATGCTCTTCAACGGTGTTTTCCAGCCTCAGTTTTTCGAGATATCCCGCGCGCTGGATGGAAAAAATTGTTCCCGCGACGGCCATACCCATACTGATCCCCACCTGTCTCTCGGTGGCAATCAGGGCGGACGCCGAACCGAGGCGTTTTCTTTCCACCGCCCCCATGATGATGCTGTTATTGGGAGGTTGGAAGCTCCCGACCCCGATCCCGAGGAGAGCCAGGTCGAAGATGATGGTGGATATCTTTGTTTGAAGATCAAAATCCAGCATGAGCAGAAAAGCGGTGGCCGTTGCAGCGGCCCCCAGGGTTGTGAGCCAGACAGGTCCGAACCTGTCCGAGAGGGAGCCGCTCAAGGGATTGACGATCAATGTGATTACGGACACCACCGCCATCAGAAGACCGGTCTTTAGAGGGCTCAACTGCAACCCTTCCAGCAGATAGAAGGGCATTACCAGTATATAAGGGGGAACCGCTAAAAAGAAGAGAAACAGACCGGTCATGGAAAGCGTGAAAATCGGGTTTCGGAACAGGGAAAGGTCTACAAGGGGGTCCTTGGCGCGCCTTTCCTGAAAAACGAAAAGCACTAACATGGCAATGCCCGCAACCATATACAGAAGGAAGGTGATTGCGGTTGTCCCGGGCCTGTTCAGCTGGCTCAGTCCGAAGATCAAGGAGAAAAGTCCACAGGAAGAAATGAAAGCGCCCAAGAGATCCAATTGAAATTTTCCGGGCTTTCCCGAGTCCTTTTTGAGCAGGGCGATGGAAAGGATAAAAGTGATAATCCCCACGGGCGCCCTGGCGTAGAAAAGGGCACGCCAGTCCAGCCACTCCAGGAGGAAGCCCCCAACGATGGGTCCCAAAATAAAACCTGCCGAAACGGACATCCCTAAAAACCCCATTCCTTTACCTATTTCGTTGGGGGGAAAGGCCTCCGCGACGATAGCCGTGCCGCAGGAAATACACATGGCCGCGCCCAGGGCTTGAACGATCCGGGTGACGATCAACTGGTCGATGCTCCGGGTGAAAGTACAGGCCACCATGCCCAACGTGAAGATTGCCATGCCCCAGGCATAGATCCTTTTTCTTCCCATGAGGTCGCTGATCTTGCCCATGGCAAGCATCAGGCTGCTGCTCACCAGAATATAGGCAACGGCTACCCACATGACCGTAGTGAGATCACTTTTAAAAACGAGGGTCAGCTCGGGAAACGCGATGGTTGTGATGCTTGCGTCCATGGTGCCCATCATGGTGCCCATGGCGACGGTGATCATGGCCTTCCATTTATATTGCATTGAGACCGTTCATTATTCAATCACATGGATGTTCTTCAGGGCACACATCTCCTTGAGTACTTTCGGCCATACGGTAGCGCTGACCTCGCCGATGTGCGCTTTTTTGAGCAGGAGCATGAAGGTTCGCGACTGGCCGATGCCTCCCCCGATGCTCAGGGGAATCCGGTCGTTCAGCACCGCCTGATGATAGGGCATTTTCAGGAAATGGGTTTGCCCGGTGATTTCAAGCTGCTGCTTCAGGGTCCGGGCGTTGACGCGCACGCCCATGGAACTAAGTTCGTGCCGACGTTTGGTCACGGGATTCCATACCAGGATGTCGCCGTTGAGACCGTGCATGGGTCTGCCGTCGTCGGACTCGGTTTCCGTTATCCAGTCATCGTAGTCGGCGGCCCGCATTTCGTGGGGGTATCCGTCCTGCAGGGTCCACCCGATTCCGTAGATGAAAATAGCGGAAAGTTCTTTCACCACTTCCGTTTCTCTCTGCTTTCTCGGCAGGTCCGGATACCGATCCAGGATGTCTTCCGCATGAATGAATGTAAGCTTTTCAGGAAGGTCCGGGTATTTATCCGTTTTCAATTGCGGATAAAGCTTTTGTATATGGGTCTCCGCTCCCTTGATGACCTTCCAGATTTTTTCCACCACCTGTTTGAGAAGCCGCAGATTGCGCTGTTCTTCCGTGACGGCCAATTCCCAGTCCCACTGGTCCACGTAGGCGCTGTGATCGTGATCCAGGAAGTAGTCTTTGCGTACGGCGCGCATGTCGGTGATGAGCCCTTCCCCGATATTCATCCCGAACTGTTTGAGAGCCACACGTTTCCATTTGGTTGCGGCCTGGACGATCTGAGCGTCTATGGGGTTCTTGTCATGGTCGTTTGAAATGTGGAACCCGACAGGAGTCCTTGAGCCGTCTCGATCCAGATAATCGTTTACGCCGCTCTCCACGTCCACGATCAGCGGCACGGTAACCCGGATCAGGTTCAGTTCCCGGCACAGGTTTTCCTCTATGTAGTCCTTTACGGCATAAATGGCATTCTGGGTGTCTTTCGGAGATAGAAGGGAGTGATAATCCGCAGGCAGTATCTTTTCCAGCTCCTCATAGTTTCCGATTCCGGGACCGGCCAGATCGGCAATTTTATCTTCCATTAAATTTCCTCCTGTCATGGTGTGTCGAACCTTATCCACCGTATGAACGAACTGCAAAAGGGCATTTCAGATACGCATGCACCTCAGCAATTCTCATTATGGCTTTTTCGGGTAGAACCGGCCATGGGGATCTATTTCAAAACGGCGCCAAAATGCTTTTGGTATTCCATAGCACGGCGGTGTAGCTTCAAAATTTGGCTGGAAACCGACTCGTAAGAGAAGCTACCTGTGCAAAAAGCGTCTTCCCGCCTGTTGGGTAATGCAAAATCGGGATAAAACATCTGCAAAATATGCCCGAAGCGAATAATTGGCGCCATTTTGAAACAGACACCCATGGCCTCAGAATTGAGATAATCCATAATGAGAATTGCTGCATGCACCTCTTGACGATGTCCCCGCCCATTCATAATATGTTCAATTGGAAGGGTTCCGCCCCATGGGCGTATCCCACTAAAGAATAACCGGCACCGGCATCATCGTCGGTGGCGCCGAAAGAACCGCTCATATAAACACAAGTTCAGGCATATTTCAAATAGGAAAAAGGTGTTGGTTGGTTGCGCATGCAAAAAAATATTCCGGAAATTCATAGCGTGCTTGTCGGCAAATCCATTGACAAGTAGGGTCATGGGGTTTCGCTTTAGATTCAAGGTGATTTGGCTCAAAGAAGGGAAGACACTGAAAGATGCAGTTTATGATTTGGTGGGTGAGATGAAGCTTTGATGTTGCGGGGTCGGGGCTTAATGCCTCTTTCTGATAGTGGTACGGGACGTCCGGATAAAATCGGTCAACAGAAGAGTAATTTATATTCTAATGAACCCAAACATGGATGTCCCCCACAGTCCCGGGTGCAGGCGGAATAAAGGATTTCGATGGTATTCCCCATTTCAAAGGCGGGTGATGTTCATTTGCCATCGGTTCTTGGCCTGGAGTTCCTTTGCCTCAGTCTCCCGGACCCTGACCCGCTGGAAATCTTCCTCAACGGTGATGGATGTCGACGGGCCTGAAATAACGGTTCGGGCTGCCAACGTGCCATAGACTTTTACCATCGGGATACCCGGGTCCTTTTTCGATTCCGCAACCAGGAGGGTGATCATCTGTTCCAGCCTTTCAATCTCCCCTTCCCGCGACGCAAGCCCTATCTGTGCGCTCTCGACGGCCTCCGTGGCGCGTTCCTGTTCATTGAATTTCTCCTCTACCGCCTCTTGAATTTGGCCGAGTCGGGTGTCCAGTTGTTCCAGGGCCATTTCCGCTTGGGTGATTTGTTCCGGCGTCAACTTTTCTCGGGAGACTTCCAGATTCTTTTGCAGGGCGACCCTTTGGGCCATGGACGGTGCTTCCTTTTCCGCAAGGTCTTGGATCTCTTTGTCCAACGCTTTGACCTTCTCCTGAAGCGGCTTCTCTTGGGCTCGAAGGGGCTCCAACTCTTCTTTGAGTTCAGCAATTTGACAATCGATGCCTTCTATTTCCTTTTGAATCCTGTAGGCAACCCCAACGGTCAGACGGCAGGGGTGGGAACCGGTGGTGGAGCCCAGGTGCAGGACCTCGACTCCCTTTTTTGCGATGATTTGGGAATTGACGATTTTTCCCCTTTCGACGATGCAGGCGCCGCTGGTCAGAATCGTCGAATCGTAGATTTCCCTTTGAACCACTACGTCTCCGCACACGACAAGGCTTGCGTTGTGGATGTGGGTGGATGTGACCTTCCCCCCGGCCTGGATTTCGGCGCCGATGATCCCGCCACGGGTTTCGATGCTCCCCGTCATCTTCACTTTGGCCTTTCCGATTTCCCCCACTCTGAGGTTCTTGCCCAATACACGGAAACCGTCATGTATGGCGCCTTCGATTTCGATATTGCCGTCAAATGCGATGTGTCCGGTTTCGAGGCCCACATCACCGCTGATTTTGAGTTCGGAATCGACGGAGAACACCGTCTCTTGGCTGACCACGGGCCGACCGGCCTGTCGTGCGAAAATTCGCAGGCCGTCCTCGGAACGCTCGGTCCCTTCCCCGCATTGGAGGTCCACGTCCTTACCTTCAGGGAAACGTTAACCTGTGGTCACCTCTACTATGCCTTACCTCAATATGTATTATCGGCACTTCTTGTACGAGCTTTAGCAAAAAATGGTTGGTATCGTTTAAACAAGGAGGGATTCAATGATGACATGACTCGATGATGCAATTTTGTTTTGATTTCCTAAATTAGAGCTATCCGGATCTGCACAGTATATTGTTCTGCAAAAAGTTGACATCATATGCACTAAATGTTACTTTTATGCATAAACTGTGGGCGAGGAGGCCAATGATGAGAACAACGCTTGATTTACCTGAAGATTTAATTGATGAGGCTATGAGCGCTACTAAAATTCATACAAAAACCAAAGTTATTATTACCGCCTTGGAAGGTTTAATCAGGAAATCAAGGATTTCCGGATTGAAAGAATTTAAGGGAAAGGTGGATTTGGATATCGATATGAACGCCATTAGAGGGCGTCAATGTCGGTATTAGTAGATACATCTATCTGGATAGATTATTTCAGGACTGGAAATAATTCTGAAAAACTTGATTTCTTAATTGATGAAAACCTTATTGTTATTAATGATCTCATCCTTGCAGAATTGATCCCATCTTTAAGGATTCGCAATCAGCGAAAAATTGTAAATTTATTATATGATATTGATAAGTTAGGACTATTAATAAATTGGGATCAAATTATTGAGTTCCAATCCAAATGTTTGAAAAACGGCTTAAATGGAATTGGAATTCCTGATCTAATAGTCGCCCAAAACGCGAAACAAAATCAATGTGAAATTTATTCGCTTGATAGCCATTTTAAACTTATGAAAGACATCCTTAGACTCCAACTGACGGATTAAGAATTGGCTATGCCGAACCTCAGCTTTGAGTAGGATGCTCATTACGCTGCGCTCCATTCGCACCTCTCAAGCTGGTCGTTATACATGAGGGATAGGGGACGGTCATAAATAATTAATTAACTTCATAAATACGGGGGTGGGGGTTGTTTTAGTTATATATTTATGCCCGTCCACTATCCT
>JBBSAR010000103.1:0-11032 GCA_038252125.1 Desulfatiglandales bacterium | reverse complement strand
CGGAATTCTTCTGATCCATATTTACATGGCGGCTATCAGCCGGGAGGAGAGACCGGCATTCATTTCCATGTTTACGGGCGAAGTCCCCGAAGAATACGCCAGGCGCCATCACAAGCTCTGGTATGAAAAGATTGAAGGTTGAAAACTCTATTTTAGGATTAAAGGAGAAAAAAAGATGAAAAAAACGGTAAAAAACATGTTTATAGCACTGATCGCCCTCTCTTTTTCGGCTGCCATGCCCCTGATGGCTGCCGAGGAGACCTTTACGCCCTATACCGCCATTGTTGAAGCCGATGTGGTGAAAGGGATCGTTGACGGAAAGATCGTAGGCCTTGTCATCGATGCCCGTCCCAAACCAACAAAATACGACAAAGGTCATATTCCCGGAGCGCTCTCAATGCCCACAAGCCGGTTTGACAAGATGAAAGGCCTCCTGCCCGCCGACAAGCAGGCGCTGATCGTCTTTTACTGCGGCGGCCTCAAGTGTGCCTTAAGCCACAAAAACGCGTTCAAATCGGAAGCCTTGGGGTACACCAATGTGAAAGTCTATGCAAAAGGGTATCCCGATTGGAAAAAAGTCTATGGCGCGGGACCCAAAACAGCCCAGAAGGCTGCACCCAAGAAAGCCGCCACAGGGAAAAAGTATAAGGCCGCCAAGGAAGAAGGCAGCATCGCCTTTGTAGAGTTTCAGAAGATCGTAGCCGAGGCTCCTGACAGTGTTCTGTTTGTGGACGTGCGCGACCCCAAGGAATATAAGAGCGGCTCTTTCAAAAATGCCGTCAACATTCCTACCGAGGAGTTGGAAAAGCAGCTTCCTTCCATGAAGACGGACAAGCCGATCATCTATGTATGCGGCACCGGAGCGCGCAGCGGCGAGGCCTATTACATGACACAGGATAAACGCCCGGACATCGTCGAAGTTTATTATGTGAATGGCGAGATGACCTGGGACAAGGATGGCGGTTATAAGCTGGAGCCGCCGAAGTAGGGCGGAGGGGCAGAAGTTAGAGATCAGAGTTCAGAAGTCGGGAGCCAGGAGTCGGAAGAATAAAGGAAAAGGGCTTTCTTCCCTTTCCCGGCTTCTGCTTCGCTTCTGAAATTCATCGGCGGGACTTGTGGGAAACATGAAAAGCCAATATCGAACATTGAACAAGGCGTGTAGGATCGCGAAAGTTCTTGGAGAACTTCTTGTTCTGTTCTTCATGTCCTCCCTGTTCTTCATGGCGCCATCCATTTCCATGGGAGAAACGGGAGGAACCAAGGAGAAGAATGTTCCTCTGTGGTGGCCGGATACTCTCAAAAGAGCGGAGGCTGGCGGATACGACCTCATAACCCTTCAGGGGCTGCAAGCCCTCATTCAATCCCGAAAAGACTTTATCCTGCTGGATGTGCGCCCTGATTACGAGTACAAGGACGGCCATATCGCGGGGTCGCTGAACTTTGAGTTTCATCTGGGCCACAGGTCTAACCTGGAACCGGAAAGGGCCGAGGCCTTGAAGACCTTGTTGGGCGAAGACAGGGATCGATTGATTGTTGCCTATTGCAGAAACTTCAGGTGACCTCGCAGTGAAATCGCGGCCGGGTGGGCCGTGCGGCTGGGATACCGAAACGTGAAACAGTTCCCTTGGGGGTATCAGGGCTGGCAGGCACTGACTGATCCCGGAAAGCATAACGCCCCGGCGCCCGCTGGACCGGTGGAGGGAGACCTTTTTCCCGAATGCCGCCTGGCCGTGCTTCAAACGGAAAAAGACGTCCCCTATCTGGGTCTTTCTCCGGGGAGTCGCTATTTTTCCCTTTCGGACATCAGAGGGGATACCATCCTGGTGGTGGTCTATAATGAGATGTGCATGCTGTGCCTCGCGGAACTTCCCCGGATCAACCGCCTGTTTGAACTGGCGGACGGGGACGGGAGCCTGAAGGGGCGGATCAAGATGCTGGGTCTGGGGGCTGGAAGCACCAAGCGCGCCGTGGCCAGGTTCCGAAAGGAAAAAGGATTTGATCTCCCTTTATTCGCGGACGAAAAATGGACGATCTTCGGTCTGTTGGGAAAGCCGACGCTGCCGGTGATCTATCTGCTCAAAAAGGACGGGGAAAAGGGGTTTCGCATATTGTGGCGGCATGAGGGCGCCATCGGAAATCCGGAAGAATTTTTAGCGCACTTGAAGAGCTACATGAAACAGGACGGGGACGCGGCAAGGTAACCTTGGCGTTACCGGCAAAAAGGATCATGCTGGATCTCACGAAAAACTGGAAAAAGGTGATCGACAGTCTGTATAAAGGGATCATGGTGATCGATACGGATGGTGCGATTCGGCATGTAAACCCGGCTCTTGAGCGCTTGACCGGCTTTCGGGCCGATGATCTCATCGGAAACACCTGTACCGTGCTTGCCTGTTCCGGTTGCGAGCCCTGGTACGGCCGGGAGGGGTTCTGGTGCATGCTGTTCGGCAGTGGAGAGCCCATGAAGCCCATGGCCTGCCAGATCAAAAGAAAGTCGGGCCATCCCATGAACGTGATCAAGCAGGCCTCGATTATGCGCAATGCCCAAGGGGGTATGGTGGGGGCGGTGGAAACCATATGGGATATGGAGGATCTGAAGCAGGGTATCTCCAGGAACTGCTGTTCAGGAAATATCGTCGGCACTTTTCCATGAGAGGAATCCGACCATACCCGATCTTCGTTTTGCGGTCTTACTGTTGGCGCTCTATAAGCTCTATGAGGTATCCGTGCCCTTGTTCTTTTGCGTAGTCCAACACGGTCAACCCTTTGTTGTCTTTGTGTTCTTTATCTGCGCCATTTTCAAGCAGAAGACTCACCGTGTCGTAATGGCCGAAAAACACCGCCCAAAAAAGAGGGGTCCACTGGAGGTTATCCGTAGCATGAATATCGGCGCCGCTCTTCAATAAATAGGTTGCCACGTCGGGAAATCCCCTTTCACAGGCAATCATGAGCGGTGTCTTTCCTGCCTGATCTTTTGCATTATTTTTGGCCCCCGCTTTGAGAAGCATGCCGATAATCTTATTCGAGCCCCTGAAGGCGGCTTTATGGACAGGCGTCTGGCTGAATTTATCTAAGGCATTTGGATTTGCTCCCTTTTCCAGCAATGCCTTTACCACCTCTTCATGTCCGTTTGCCGAGGCCAAATGAAGGGCCGTCGCCTGCGATTCCTTGTCTTTGGCGGTAATGTCCGCCCCTCTTGCAAGGAGTTCTCTCACAACCTCCACGTGACCATTGGCCGATGCCTTATGGAGAGGAGTCGCTCCCGATCCGGAAACTTCGTCGATCCTTGCTCCTTTATCTAAAAGCAGGCCAACGATCTCCTTTTTTCCCCATGCAGCGGCAAGCAGAAGGGCTGTATCACCATTTCCGTCTCTTAACGCGAGATTTCCCCCTGCACTAAGAAGCATTGCCACAGCCTCACGATTACCGGCCAGCGAAGCGTACATTAAAGCCGTCTTTCCTTCATTATCCTTTTCATTGACATTTACCTCTCTCTTGAGGACCGATTCTACAACCCCATTGTTACCACTGATTACGGCAAGGATAAGGGCGGTTCTGTTATATCCGTCCCGGGCGGAGATAGACAATCCCCTCTTCATCAGGGCCTCCACCGTTAATGCCTGACCCGCGGAGATGGCTTCAAGCAGACAATTCAGGCCATGCTTGTTGGTGATTTCCGGATCAGCGCCATGTTCAAGTAGAAATTCGGCAATCTCAGTCTCTCCCATCCTGGAGGCAATGATGAGGGCCGTATCTCCCTGGCGATTTTTTTCATTGATGTCGAAATTGTGTTGCAGAAATGTTTTGATAACCGAAAGATTCCGCATCTCCACGGCTACATGAAATGCGGTGTTGCCGCTGTTATTGGATTGAATCGTTGCGTCAGCGCCATGCGTGAGCAACAGCTCCACCATCTCATTCCTGTTATAGGCGACTGCGCGAAAGAGGGGGGATTCGTTTGTGCTATGAGTGACTGCATTAATCTTTGCACCATGGTTTATAAGAAGCTCTGCCACGTCCTTCTTATTTCCCTGGGATACTGCAAGGAAAAGAGGGGTTAATCCTTCTGTGTCTGAGGCGTTCGGGTTGGCGCCATTCCGGAGAAGCACCTCGACCACCTTGGGAAAACCTTTCATGGAAGCCTCAAATAATACAGTCCTTCCAAATCTGTCGCTGATGTTTGGGGCTGCACCGTGAGAAAGGAGGATCTCGGCTGCCTGGTAATGGTCATTGGCAACCGCGCAAGCAAGAGGGGTGGTGTCATCCTTACTCCTCGCTCCGATATCTATTTTGATATCTAGTTGAAGCAGTTGATTGATCCGTTCGCTATTTCCTGAGCACGCTGCCTCCATCAACACCTCTTCAAGTACACCTGAATGGGCGTTGCCGGCCAATAAAAAAAGAGCAATCACAAAAAGAATAACGCTTTTATGCATGATATTCATGGCCTCAATGTAGTTTTTTTCGGCATGCCCCCTCATGGGGTTTCCCTCCAACGATTTCTTTCACAACTCCTGCTGTTCTGTCAAGCATATCCAAAAAGAAAGGTGCACACGACTATTCACCGCTCGTCGAAACAGTAAAAGATCCGACTCCTCAAATCCTGATCATTTCGGTCTTGACAAATCATCAGGGTCCTGGTAGCTCCACACAAAAATCGCGAGAGGGTGTCAAGGCGTTAGAAGCATTGCCAACCTCCTCTCACCGTATCATCCGGTTAAGACAAAAGGGATATCATTTATGCCCACATACGCCGAAAACCCGATCTTTGAAACCCTGGAGGAAGCCCTGAGCAGCAGCTACCGGGTGGACAGCTTGCGCAAGCTTTGCAAAATGGTCTGCAAGGAACCCCCTACACGCAAGGCCGACATGATCGCCGCCATCTGCAGGTCCATGCTGGGGCCGAATGTGAAATCCCATTTTGACAAACTTTCCAAAATGGAAAAGGCCGCGGTTCAGGAAGCGGCATTTTCTTACGGAGGACGGCTGGATGCGGCCAAATTCAAGGCCAAATATGAGAATTCTCCTCCTCGCTGCCGAAGCCTGGGCTGGGGCCCTGATGCGGATCCGGCGGACCTTTTTCTTGTCAACGGGTGCGTACCCGCTGATTTGAGGAAATTCTTGCTGATCTTTCTTCGGAAACCTGAGGAAGATAGTCTCAAATATTTAAAAAAACTCCCTGAAACCGTCCTTCTTGACATCGATGGAAAGACGGAAGAAAGGAATCTAGTGGTTCGAAACACGGCATCGGCCGCCTTGAACAACCTGGAGACGGTGTTAAGACTCATTGACGCGGGCAAGATCAAGGTGGGCGCCAAAAGCGGCCGTCCGAGTTCAGCAGGTCAGAAAAATCTCGCGCGTCTTCTTCAGGACGGCGACTGGTACGAGGAGGATGAGAGTCTTGCCGATGTGGGTTTCATTCAGGCCTTTGCATGGCCTGTTCTGTTGCAGGGCGCGGGACTGGCAAAGGTCGACGGCGCCGCGCTCAAGCTTACGGACAAAGGGAAAAAGGCCCTCACGGGAAAACTTCCCCATGTTGTCAAAGACGCATGGTCCAGATGGAAAAACAACAAATTCATGGATGAATTCAGCCGCGTGGACAAGATCAAGGGACAGAAGGCTTCGAGAGGTCGGGCCCTGTTTGCCGCCCATACGCGAAGGCCGGTTTTATACGATGGCCTTTTGTTGTGTGCCCCGAACAAATGGCTCAGCGTGAAGGAATGGCTCCGATCCATGGTTTCGGCGGGGCTCGAATTCGAGGTGGCCAGGTACGCCTGGAAGCTTTATGTGGGGGATGCCCAGTACGGACATCTGGACGACTACGAGGAGGGTATGATCAAGCTCCGATATCTCCTCTCCTTTCTGTTTGAATATGCGGCAACCCTGGGAATCATCGACGTAGCCTACATCCATCCCCATGGCGCGCTCTCAGATGCCCGCAAGCTGTGGGGCTGGGGCATGGATGGCGGCACCTTTCTCAGTCGTTACGACGGTCTCATGTATATACGCGTAAACGCCCTCGGCGCTTTCGCCATGGGAATGGCCGATCATTATGAAGCGGGACCCGCTGAAATCCGGTCGGTTCTCACGGTTCTTCCCAATCATGACGTGGTGGTGACGGATGCACCAGGGCTCTCGCCCGGCGACAGGTTGTTTCTTGAAAAAACCTGTCAAAACAAAACGCAATCTTTGTGGACCCTTACCGCCGCCACGCTGCTTGAAGCGGCGCAAAACGGGACCGGTATCGAGGAAACCAAGGCATTTCTGGAGGCCCGCTCGAAACAACCCATCCCCGAAACAGTGATCACCCTCTTAAATGATGTCAACCGTCGATCCACCGGGCTTTCGTACGCAGGCAGCGCCCATCTCATCGCCTGCAAAGATGCCATGACGCAGAAACTGGTCGCTTCCGACACCAAACTTCAAAAGCTGTGCCTGCCTGCCGGGGAAAAGCATCTTGTCGTCATGCCGGGGAAGGAAAAGCCATTCCTCACGGCTCTCGCCCGGCTGGGCTATATCGTGCCCCAGTTGCGAGAACAGATATGACCGATTTCATGCCCGCCAATCCGCTCATTGTCCAGGGTGATCACACCATTCTGGTGGAGGTGGACAGCCCCCGCTACGAGCCGGCCCGGAACGAGTTGGTCCGATTCGCGGAACTGGTCAAATCTCCCGAGCACATTCACACATATCGCATCACGCCGTTGTCCATCTGGAACGCGCGGGCGGCCGGCATTCCCGCAAATAGGATCGTGAGCGCCCTGTGCGAATATGCAAAATACCCGATTCCTGAACATGTGCTGGTGGAAATCAACGATTTTGCTTCCCGTTTCGGCCGGCTGAAACTTTACGGAAACGGATCGGGGTTAACGCTCTCAGCCGACAGCGAGATCCTCGCGGAAGAGATATATCATACCCCCGCCATACGGGATCTTCTGGAAAAGCGCATTTCCGACACGGTATTTATGGTTCGGTCGGGTGATCGCGGCAGAGTCAAACAGGCCCTCATCAAGGCCGGATTTCCGGCGGAGGACCTCGCGGGATATGTGGAAGGGAGGCCCGTTCATTTTTCCGTGCGTACCGCCACCCGGGCCGGGGCGCCCTTTGCTTTCCGTCCCTACCAGCAACAGGCCGCCGAAACCTTTCATGCCGGAGGTTCGGAACGGGGCGGCGCCGGAGTCATCGTGCTTCCCTGCGGGGCGGGAAAGACTATCGTGGGAATATCCTGCATGGCCCGGCTTCAGACCTCCACCCTGATCCTCACCACCAATGTGACCGCCATTCGCCAATGGAAAGAGGAACTGCTGGACAAGACCACCCTTTCCGAGACGGACATCGGAGAATACAGCGGAAGCACCAAAGATATCTGCCAGGTGACCATCGCCACCTACCAGATCATGACGTACCGCCCGGACCGCGAGGGGGATTTCCCTCACCTCACCCTTTTTGACGACCACAATTGGGGATTGATTATCTACGACGAAGTCCACATGCTTCCAGCCCCTGTTTTTCAGGTGACCGCCGGCCTCCAGGCCAGAAGACGGCTCGGTCTTACCGCCACCCTGGTGCGGGAAGACGGCAAGGAAGATGACGTGTTTGCGCTCATCGGCCCCAAAAAAGTGGACGTGCCCTGGAAGGAAATGGAACAGCAGGGATGGATTGCCAAGGCCCGATGTTGCGAACTTCGTATTCCGCTTCCAAAAGACCTGGGCATGACCTATGCCGTGGCGGACAAGCGTCGGAAATTTCGCATTGCATCGGAAAATCCCGCCAAACAGGACCTGGCAAGGAGAATCATGGCCCGCCACAAGGGAAGCCAGATCCTCTTGATCGGCATGTATGTGGACCAGTTGAAAGATCTTGCCGAAGGTCTTTCCGTTCCCCTGATTACCGGGTCCACGCCCCAGAAAATGAGGGACCGTCTCTACCGGGATTTCAAGGATGGGAGCATCAGCACCCTGGCTGTTTCCAAGGTCGCCAATTTTGCCGTGGATCTGCCGGATGCCTCCGTGGCCATTCAGATATCGGGTACCTTCGGCTCCCGGCAGGAAGAGGCCCAGCGTCTGGGCCGTATCCTGCGGCCCAAATCCGGAGAAAACCAGGCCTATTTCTATTCCCTGGTCACGCGGGATACGGTGGAGCAGGAGTTTGCCCTCAAACGACAGCTGTTTCTCTGCGAACAGGGGTATGAATACGCCATACGGACCGGGGATTCGTTTTAGCTCTCCCGGTATGCTGTTCAAAAACATCAGGTTCGGATCAGCATGCCTCTTCGCGGGGTTTCTCTCCAACGATTTCTTTCACCACGCCTGTCGTTCCGTCAAGCATATCCCTGCCCCTTTGTCTTTCCGATGGTCCCGACCCGTCGGGGGAATAGGAATTTAATTCCCTGAGAAACGGTTCTTTGACGGCCATGTCCGGCTCCAATTCCACGGACTTTTGGAGGAGTTGGAGCAGGTCCGTTTCCCTGGGCGGATGGATGTCGTGCCTGACGAAAACCGATTTGATGGCTCTTACGGCGGCGAAACGGGCCATGTCCCTTGATCGGAACAGGTTGCCCGTTTGAAGAGACGATTCAGCCTCACTCAGAAAGTCGTGAGAGGATCGGATGTAGTCCCGGCAAAGAACCTCTTCCTTCCGCTTTTGGTAGGAGTCCGAAGGGAGATTGCTTTTACGCCACGTCTTCTTGTCAAAAAGAACGCGACCTTCCGTCGCGGCGGAAAAGACAATGGTTCCGGGAATATCTTTCTGGTGCCGGAAGTCATGGGGCGTCTTTACGATAATATGTTTCTCCGTCGTGAGAGGATCCAGATGCCTGGTCATTTCTTCGCCGAATTCCTTTACATTCCGTTCCGTCTCGATGACCACCAGCAGATCCACATCGCTGAATTCGTCCGCGTCTCCTCTGGCAAGGGAACCGAAAAGAATGACGGCCTCGGGATCATAGTCGTCCAGAAGGGCATCCTTCAGTTTGAGAACAAGTACGGATTGATCCATAATTTCCTCATGATAACAATCTCTTCCATGGGAGAACAGGGACACTGGAATTATTGTCTTTACCCCATGCATATGTGGCTTTGCGGTTCCCATCTAATGAATCCACATGTGCGGACCCATCATTCTCAATTCTATACGGGTTTCGATACGCGGGCTTTACCGCGGTATCTGCTCAAGAGAGAAGTTGGCCAGCCAGTTGGCCGCTCCGCGGATTTCGTTTCCGTCGGGGTAGGTCTTTTCGCGCTTGATGTCGCCCACAATCTGAATCTTCCGGATTTTTGGGAAATATTTGGCAAAAAGGGAGAAACTGGGACTTATCGCCTGATCCGCCCATTTCACTTCGACGAGCAGCGCCGGGGAATCGTCCCGAACCACAAGGAAGTCAATCTCCTTGTTGTCCTTTGTCTTAACATAGTGGAGCCCCGCTGTGTCCCCATAACAGTCTTCCCGGTAGTGAATTTCTTTCAGCAGGGCACAGGCAGTGAGGTTTTCAAGTCGAACGCCCGAATTGCCAACCACCTGTCCAGTATCGTAAAAATAGTATTTCGGCGCCTTGAGAATGGACCGTGCCACGTTTTTGTGAAACGGCATAACCGGAAAAATGACATACATGCTTTCAAGGATGGTCAGGTAACGCTTTACGGTTTTGTCGGAACATTGAAGGTCCTCTGAAAGGGATGCATAGGAAATCGGGCTGCCCACTCTTTTTCGCAGTAACTGGATCAGTGTCTCAATGATGGTAATCTCCCTTACGTTTTCAAGGGCCATTATGTCCTGTTTCAGAATGATATCCAGATGCGATCGCTTCCACCGATTGTAAAACTGCTGGGTTCCTTCAAAATAGGGCTCGGGAAATCCGCCGGTTTCGAGCAGTCTGGCGAGAACCGCCTGAAGATCCGGAGGATTTTCCATTTCCTTGATTTCTTTGAGATCCAGGGGATGCAGTCGGAACTGAAAGAACCGGCCCGCAAGGGAATCGCCCACTTTCCGGTAGGTATCCAACTTGGCGCTCCCGGTGACAATGATCCGGGGCCGAAGCCCTTCCGTATCATAAACGCCTTTCAGCCAGGATTTCCAGTCCCTGAGTTTGTGAAGTTCATCAAATATGATCAGGTCCTTGGACCGGTCCCATGATCTCTCCAAGAGTCCTTCTCGATGCTCCGGATTGTCAAAGTTCAGATAGTCAAAATTATCACTCAACATCTTTGACAATGTTGTCTTACCGCACTGCCGGGGGCCGGTCAGCAGAACGATTTTCTTTTCCAGGTCAGCCCGGATTTGATGTGTCAGATATCGTTCCATGCCGACTTTTTAGCAGTCTATTCCGAATTAGTCAAGACTTTTTCGGAATTCGTGCCGGTTTGGCCTGCTTCCGTCTCGATGGCTACCAGGAGATCCACGTCGCTGAATTCGTCTGCATCTCCTCAAACATTTCTTGGGCTTCTATAAGAAGATCTAATTTTCTCCCCTGGCACAACGGGGTTTCGTGCCCTTGTGAAGCCCCGATGGAACAATAGCGACAGCGCTTTCATGGGACAGGCAGAGACGTCCCAGTACCATCTTCCGGAGCTACGGGGTAAACAGAGGCGCGGAGCACCGGAAAATCCATGTTGAACAATCTGAGGTAACGACCACTACTTAATTTTTGCCTTTTCTTGATCGGCCGCCCCGATCAGGAAAAAACCAGGAAAAACTTTGTGGTCTTTGCAACTTTGTGGTCCCATTTCAGTGAATCTACGCGCGAAAAACCTCTTTTCTCAATGCCATCAGTTTTTGGCTCGTAGACAATGATTTAACGCCTTGACATCCCGTAAAATCTGTGCTTCAAAACAAATATCCCTTGGTAGAATAGGCAAGGGGGCCTTTCCAAACGGCTTGGCACTTCACAACCCACGGCCAGCCAATCGGTAAAACGGGGCGAAAAAATCGTGAAAGAAAAGCAACTCAAGGTGATGGGATGATCCATGTCAATAAGTAAATACCCGTCCCCCATGGCACGGCTGAAGAGCGCGGTGGAGTTCGGCCGTGTGGAGAT
>JBBSAR010000102.1:0-11044 GCA_038252125.1 Desulfatiglandales bacterium | reverse complement strand
TTCAACCTGCCGAAGAAGAGCATCGAAATTATTTCAGGCCATACTTCCAGAATCAAGAGGGTCCGCATTTCGGGAGTGGTTCAAAAAGATCTGCTATCCCTGGTTTCCGGGCGATCCTCCCGAATGAACGAAAACAAGGAAATGTCAAAGGGGAAACGTGAAAGCGTCTGAAGAAAACAATCTGACCTGGTTTGGCGGATATGTGAAAAGAGAGGATCGTGAGTCGCTCCATGGCCACAAAGGGGTGGTGGTATGGTTTACGGGCCTCTCTGCTTCAGGAAAATCCACCATTGCTCGTATCGTTGAAAATAAACTTCATGAAATGGGTTGTTCTACCTATGTTTTTGACGGGGATAATGTCAGACATGGCCTCTGCCGTGATCTTGCTTTTTCTCCGGAGGATCGGGTTGAAAACATTCGTCGCATCGGAGAGATGGTCAACCTCTATGTGGATGCGGGAATTATTGCTATCACCGCGTTTATCTCCCCTTATTGCAGCGACAGGAAAAGGATAAAAGAACTTGTCGGGGACGATCGTTTTTTTGAGATTCACGTGGATTGTCCTCCGGAAATATGCGCGTTGCGGGATCCGAAAGGACTTTACGGGAAGGCACAGGCGGGTATCATTAAAAATTTCACCGGGATTTCAGCGCCATACGAGCCTCCTGAAAATCCGGCTCTTGTCATTCGGTCTCACGAGGAAGATGCGGAGAGTTCCGCGTCGGCCGTTTTGAACCTGATAAAACAGAGGGGAGTTCTCCTTCGGTAGCAATTTGTGGAAAAGCAGACAAGGTGTTGAAAGGAGATAGTGAATCATGAAAAGAGCGCTGATCACTGGAATCACAGGGCAGGACGGGGCTTATCTTGCGCAGTTTCTTCTTGAAAAGGGATATGAGGTGCATGGCATCAAACGAAGGTCTTCCCTGTTTAATACCGACAGGATCGACCACCTGTATCAGGATCCCCACGTGGATGAGAGAAGGTTTGTTCTCCATTACGGGGATCTGACTGACTCTACGAACCTCATCAGAATCATCCAACAGGTGCAACCGCTTGAGATTTACAACCTTGCTGCCCAGAGCCATGTCCAGGTCTCTTTTGAGACCCCCGAGTACACGGCAAATTCCGATGCTCTGGGAGCGCTTCGGCTACTGGAGGCGATTCGCATCCTGGGGCTTGAAAAACAGACCCGGTTTTATCAGGCTTCCACATCCGAACTCTATGGCCTGGTGCAGGAAGTGCCACAGAACGAGAATACGCCTTTTTATCCCCGCTCTCCGTATGCCGCCGCAAAACTGTACGCCTACTGGATTACGATTAATTACAGGGAGGCTTACGGCATCTTCGGGTGCAACGGTATTTTGTTTAATCATGAATCTCCCATCAGAGGAGAAACCTTTGTCACCCGTAAAATAACGAGGGGTCTCGCGAGAATTAAAGTGGGTTTTCAGGATTGCATCTATCTTGGCAATCTTAACAGCAAGCGCGACTGGGGGCACGCAACGGACTACGTGAAACTCATGTGGCTTATGCTTCAGCAGGAGAACCCCAGAGATTATGTGATAGCCACGGGACAGCAGCATTCGGTACGGGATTTTGTCAACATTGCGGGAGAAGAGCTGGGTTTTGAAGTGCGGTGGGAAGGCGAAGGAATTGATGAGAAAGGGTATGACCGAAAGACGGGAAAGTGCATTGTGCAAGTGGATGCGAGGTATTTCAGACCAACAGAGGTGGAAACGCTCCTGGGAGACGCTACCCGCGCCAGAAAGGAACTGGGATGGAAACCTGAAATATCCTTTCATGAGATGGTCTCCGAGATGGTTACCAAGGATCTGAGAGAGGCCGAACGGGATCTTTTGTGTAGCAGAGAGGGATTTTCCGTGCAGAATCGTTTCGAATAGTTCGATTATGTTTGCAACCCGGATTATATATTGACAGGAAGCTTTTTGATTGGTATAAGTAAAAATTTTGGTTTGTATGGCTCCTTGTCCCTCAGCGCCCGAGTTTTTGAATAAACCGGTTTGAATTGCGGAGAAAGGGACCAAATTTATCCTTAATAGAGGAAAGCCCGAAAGGAGAAAGTGAACATGCGGTATTACGAGAATCTTTTCATTATTAAACCTACTTTATCTGATGAGGAATACGGTGGCGTTGTAAGCAAGTTCAATGAGCTTATAGGGAAGAATGATGGCGTCATTATCAAAGTGGAGGAATGGGGAAAGAAAAGCCTTGCCTATGATATCAAGAAATTTGATAAGGGCTTCTATGTTCTGCAACAGTTCTGCGGCGAACCCGGCATCATGGAAGAGCTTAAACGATATTTAGGGCTTGACGATAATATCCTTAAGTATCAGATTATCAAACTCAGTGATCGTGCGGATCCGGAAAAATTGCTCGCCGAGCAAAGTGAGAGCAAAGGAACACCCAGCGCGGAAGAAGAGACAGTAGAAGACAACCCTATGGAAGGCGAGGTTTAAAATGGCTTATAACAGAACAGAACACAGTTCAAATCGTAACGGTGATGACGGAGGCGGTCCCAGGTCTCGATTTAAAAGGACATATCACAGAAGGAAAGTGTGTAAATTTTGTGCCGACAGCAGCCTTGCCATCGATTACAAAGACACAAAGATTATTCGATATTTCATAACGGAACGGGGCAAAATCACCCCGGGAAGAATCTCCGGAAATTGTGCGAAACACCAGCGCATGCTGACGGTGGCCATCAAGCGGGCCAGGAATATTGCTTTACTGCCTTTTACCACAACTCTCGTGAGATGATACGACTGCCGGACAGCGCCCCGAAAAGGAGAAGTGTTCCATTCGGGGTTTGGCTGTTCTATAAAGCCAATGAATAGGTTAGATATTCTGGGGTGCCTCGGGGCGGCCACATTTCTTCTGCTTGCCTCTGCGTGGATACCGCTTGTGGGACCTTTTTTCAGTTTACTGACCCCATTGCCGTTCCTGTATTATACCGTCAGACTCGGATTCTACCAGGGTATCAAACTGGCCGCGATTGCGGTATTTGCCATCGGTCTTGTGGCAAATTTTGCGGGACAGCCGTATGTTTTTCTCTTTGTGATGGAGTTCGGCATCGTAGGTATTGGCTTGGCTGAGCTATTCAGGAGAAACTTCACGATCGGTCAGTGCGTATTCTGGGCCACAGTCATGATGTTGGTGGTGGGTACAATCTCCCTTTTTGTCATCGGCCTTTCGAGAAACATGGGACCGGTGGAAATGGTCCTGAAATATCTTGAAAGTCATCTGAATGAGACCATCAGTGCCTACGAGAGCACCAACCATACGGTAGGAGAAAATGCCCTTGAACTGAAGATTTACGCGAAGGCATTTCTTTCAACCATCTCTTGGATCTATCCATCTCTGATGATAATCGGAGCTGGTTTTGCCCTCTGGCTGAATGTGATTGTTGCAAGGCCGCTGTTCAGACTTCGCGATCTCAAATATCCGGATTTTCTTCCTTTGGAAAATTGGAAATCTCCGGACGCCCTGGTTTGGGGTCTGATCGCATCCGGTTTTGCCCTGATGGTAGCTTCGGGAGTTTTGAGATTTCTGGCGGTGAATGCGCTGATTGTGATTCTTGTCATCTATTTTTTTCATGGGCTTTCCATTGTTTTATTCTTCTTTAAAAAGTACCGGGTGCCTTCCTGGATAAGGGTCGGCGTCTATTTTTTGATTATCATTCAACAGCTTTTCATGATCGTGCTGGCCATTGCAGGCGTGTTTGATCAGTGGGTCGATTTCCGAAAAATTTATAAGAGATCAGAGAGCTGATCTGGATAGTGGAGGGAAATTTTATGCAAGTGATTCTGACGCAGGATATGGACGATTTGGGCCTGGAGGGAAGTATCGTTAACGTGGCAAAGGGTTATGGGAGAAACTATCTTGTTCCCCAGGGTTTTGCTCTGGAGGCTACACGACAGAATATCACGGCCCTTGGAATGCAGAGAAAAAAAATTGAGATGAAGCGGGTGAAGGTTCGCCAGGAGGCTGAAGCATTCAAGGCAAAAATGGATGGAACCGTGCTGACCTTTACGCAGAAAGCGGGTGCTGAAGGAAAGCTTTATGGCTCGGTAACCAGCATGGATATCGCTTCTGCCCTTGAAGAGAAAGGCATTGTGATCGACAGACATAAAATCGTTCTGGAAAAACCGGTGAAAGAACTTGGTGAATTCGATGTGGATGTGAAGATCTATCCCAAGGTTGTGGCAACCATCAAGGTTGTTGTGTCCGCGGAAGAAGAGGTCCAGCAATAGTTTGAACCTCGACCTTGTGTTTTCGAGTTCTCCATGGCAAAAGCGATAAAGAAGGATTCCCCCTCCGGGCTGAAAGTCCCTCCTCATAATATCGAGGCGGAGCAGGCTGTGTTGGGGGGAGTTCTGATCAACAATGATGCCTTGAACCAGGTGATGGACCTGCTTTCTCCTGGAGATTTCTACCGCGAAGCCCACGCTGTCCTGTTTGAAGGCATGGTGAGCCTTTACAACATCTCTGAGCCTATCGACATTATTACGCTCTCCCAGATTCTCAACAAAAAAGAGGTGTTGGAAAAAGTAGGGGGGGTGGACTATCTTGCAACGCTGGTGCAGAGCGTTGCGACCTCGGCCGGCATTGTATATCACGCTGAAATCATTCGTAACCTTTGCATAAGAAGAAAATTGATCAGCCAGTGTTCCACGATTTCGGAATTGTGCTTTCACGAACAGGAAGACACTGCGAGTCTTCTCGAAATGGCTGAGCAGTCCATCTTTGATATCGCCGAAGGACAGATTCGGGAAGGTTTTAGAAGCCTGAAGCAGGTCATTACAGGCAGTTTTAAAAAGTTAGAGAGTGTTTCCCAGTTTGAAGGATATGTGACCGGCGTTCCCACGGGTTTTGAGCACTTCGACCGTCTGACGGCCGGCCTTCAGCCTTCCGATCTGATTATTATCGCGGGTCGCCCCAGCATGGGGAAGACCGCTTTTGCCCTGAATATCGGGTATAATGCCGCAAAAATAACCGGGAAGGGGGTGGCCGTTTTTTCCCTGGAGATGTCTACCCAGCAACTGGGTATCAGGCTCCTCGGATTCGATTCGCACATAAACGCCACGAAATTGCGGACCGGCAACCTTCGATCCGATGACTGGCCCCGCCTTACGTAATCAGAAAACCGTTTGTCTCAGCTTCCCATTTACATCGACGACTCCTCAGCTACCAGTGTTCTTGATATGAAGGCGAAGTGCAGGAGACTCAAGAAGCAACACGACTTGACACTTGTCATTATCGATTATATGCAATTGATTCAGGGTAGGCATTCAGCCGAATCGCGACAGATAGAGATGTCGGAAATATCGAGATCGCTCAAAGCCATGGCCAAGGATCTGGATGTGCCGGTGGTGGCCCTTTCTCAGCTGAACAGAAAAGTGGAGGACAGGCCCAATAAGAGACCACAGCTGGCGGATCTGAGAGAAAGCGGCGCTATCGAGCAGGATGCGGATGTGATTGCGTTTATTTATCGAGACGAAGTGTACAATCCGAATTCCGAAGAAAACCGAAATATTGCGGAGATTATTATCGGAAAGCAGAGAAATGGGCCGACCGATAAATTCAAATTGACCTTCCAGAAAGAGTTAACGCTCTTCAGAAATTACACACCTCAAGAGGTCCCCATGTGAGGCTGTCCGGAAGGCCCTGCCGGCTTCTTTCATTAAAGTGGGAAAGTAGGTATCTTATTCAAAATTAAAAACCCGCGTTCCTTCCAAGAGGAAGCGGGTTTTGCTATTTCAGTGGACTGCAAGGGTCGATCACGCAGCGCTTTTCCATCCTGCTGACGCCATCTTTTTCGCGTTCCTGTCCACAATCAGGCACTCTGTTTGGGGCAGAGAGTTGATGAACCGGATTCCTTTTTCCGGACTCATGACGAAGACAGAGGTTGAAAGGGCATCTGCTTCCGTGGTTGTTCGGGCCAGAACAGATACGCTGGAGTCTGTATCCGGCGAGAATCCGGTTACGGGATCGATGATATGGTGAAACATCTTTTCCCTGTCAAAGTACACTTCGTAATTACCGGAAGTGGCTATGGCCCCACTGGTCATTTGGATGATATCGGGATAGGCCTTCTTTTTCTGGGGATCCTGAATGGCGATGGTCCATGGCTTTCCATTTTTTTTGTGGCCCATGGTTCGGATATCGCCACCGGCATTGATGAGGTGATTGCTGATGTTATGAGATGCAAGAATTTCTGAGGCGCGATCAACAATATACCCCTTGGCGATGCCGTCCAGGGTGATGCCCATCCCGTCTTTTCGAAAGTGGATATCTCGCCCGCTCACGCTGATGTCCGCGGCATTAACCAGTTTCAGCGCATCTTCCAGGCGGGCTCTTGAGGGGGGACCTCCTTTTCCCGTAGCAAAACTGTTTTTGAAGAGGTCGACAACCGGCTGCACTGAGATATCAAAGGCGCCGTTGCTTATTTTGTGGTAATCGAGCGCCCTGGTAATTACGGCCAATACTTCCGGGGAGACATCCTTTACCGTGCCCTGACTGTTGAGGTGTGCAATGGCGGTAGCGCTGTCAAAACGACTCATCTCCCGTGTTAATCTGTCAATTTCTTCAAATGCCTCCCCCATAGCCTGTTGGGCCTGATCTTTCGAACCATGAAGAAGGGTCATGGATACAAATGTTCCCATGGCGAGTCTGGTTTTGGTAACCTTGTGCAGTTCCGGGTTGAACTTAACCGCCTCAGCGGTCAAAGGCAAAACGGCTGCCGCTCCGAGTCCCATGCCCAGCATCCCGGAAATCTTCAAGAAATTCCTACGGTTCATGGGGTCGGTTTCCATTGATATGCGATTGTTTACAGTCATTATTTCTTCCTCCATCGGTATGTTTGGCTGATAAATTATTTTTAAAATATCAAATTTGTCCAGGCCATTAGCCTTCCGTTCCGGTGTTTGCCCGGGGGACCTGTTGCTTCTCTAACTGATAATTTCTGAATATATTGCGAGGGCATTTCTCGATGCATACTTCGCCGCACTCGGGACCATATTGCAGGCACTTCTCATGGTCAATCGCGACAAGGCCGTCTTTCAACTCCACGGCCTTCGCCGGACAGACTTTCACGCACATCTTGCAGGAGATGCATCCAACTCCGCAAGTCTGTTTTACCTCTTTTGCACCATCTTTTGTACTGCACGGAACCCAGACCCGGGCTTTTGACGGAACCAATTCGATAATCTTTTTAGGGCAGGTCCGAACGCAGGTTCCGCAACCCACGCAGAGTTCCGGGTCCACCCGTGGAAAACCGTCAACCATCACAATGGCGTCGAACGGACAGCTTGCCGCGCATTCCCCCATGCCCACACAGGCATATCCGCAAGCGAAAGGGCCGCCGAAAGCCAGATTGGCTGCCGTACACGAGCCGTAGCCAATATAACTGAGCTTTTCTTGCACTTTTCCTTCCATGCGCGAACAACGGATCGCGGCTATCATATTTGCCACGGAACCCACCTTCTTCCCGGTGATTTCCGCCACCATTTCCGCCACTTCAGCCTTTCCGGGGAAACAGAGGTTCGGGGCTACATCCGGGTCATGGACAACTGCTTCGGCATATGCTTCGCATCCTGGGAAGCCGCAGCCGCCTCACTGTGCGCCGGCAAGAACTTCCAGGATCTCTTCCACCTTCGGATTGGCTTCCACCGCGAACTTGTGTGCCGCAAGGGCAAGGCCGATCCCAAAGAAAAGACCTATGCAGCCCAGGACGGCGACTCCGCCAAGTGCCAGTTTAATTAGTAGGGGATCCATATCTTCTCCTAAAAAATGGACATTCCGGAAAAACCCAGGAAAGAAAGGGCAAAGAGTCCGGCGACCACAAATGCAATGGGAAGTCCACGGTACGTTGGCGGAACCGTTGCTAATTCCAGCCTTTCCCGCACGGAGGACATCAAAAAAAGCGCAACGAGAAATCCCAATCCCGCGCCGATGGCCAGCATGAGACTTTCCAGGGCGTTATAATTGCTGCCCGCGAGGATCAATGGGACCGCGATGATAATACAGTTGGCGATGACAAGGACCAGGTAAACGCCGAATGCCTTGAAGAGGGCCGGGTTTACCTTTCTCAGTATGGTGTCCACTGCCTGAACGGAAAGGGAAACGAGCCCTATGAAGACCACGATCTGCAGGAAATCAAGCCGGAAAGGCAGAAGTATAAACTGATAAAAAAACCAGGACATCATGGCACTGGCCACCATGACAAGGGTAAAGGTGATTCCCATCCCCACTGCCGTGGATTTTTTTTGAGAAGTCCCGAAGAACACACACAGCCCCAGATACTTTGAAAAGACAAAGTTATTGATGATCATCGCCCCTATGAGAATGGAAAATAGATATCCAAGATAGACCTTTTTCACACTCAGAATAGCGGTCCCCAGCGATTTTCCTTCCGAGGAGATATTGTTCAAGGTGAGCATGTGGGGTTCTTTCGTATTGAGATCGTCTTGGAAAACCAGTGTAACCTGCCTCTTGTCGGGACTCAGAACAATGTTTTTCACCTTGAGGCGAATGTCGGGGTCCGGTTTTTCAAAGGCGGAATAATTCGCAGGGTTTTTTGCCCAATCTTCGTCCACGGGTCCGGCGAATTCGATGACAATGCTGTTAGGACCCTTGAACGTGGTTTTTTTTACAAAACGGTGCTCCGATTCACACCCGCCAAAAAAGAAGAGGCATATGATTGTGAAAACAACAGGAAACAAGACCCCTTTCTTCTGCATTTGCATGGCTTGTTAACCCCTCTTCTTTCTATTGTAAACCAATTCCATGTAGTTGAACATGGCCATCATGATGCCTACGCAAAAAAAACCTGCCGCGGGGAGTACAAAGAAAAGGAGAGGGCGAAAACCCAGCACATCATAGCCTAAAATGGTGCCCATACCCAGCAATTCCCGCACGAAACCGAGGGCCATCATTCCAAACATGAAACCCAGACCCATTCCGATGCCGTCCCAAAAAGAAGATGGAACGGAATTTTTGCAGGCAAACATCTCGAGCCTCATGGTAATAATGGCAAACGCAACGATCAATTTTACGAAAATCCCCATCTCCTTGTAGGCCGCGGGCATGTAGGCGGCCAGTACGAGATCGATTACGGTCACCCAGGTTGCAATCGTCAGTGTGTAGGTGGGTATCCGTATCCTCGGATGAATATAGCCTTTGATGGCCGCTATGGTGCAACTGGAAAAAACCTGTACAAAAAGGACCGCTACTCCCAGCATGATCCCGTTCATGACGCTTGTGCTGATCCCTACCGCCGGACACATGGAAAGGGCCAAACGAAAAATAGGATTTTCGTTCAAGATGCCGTTGGAGACCAATTGGAAATTTGTTTTTGTTGTCGCAGGCACTGCTTTCCTCCTGACCCGGCGAGCAAGCGAACCTTAAAAGGCAACCGGAATATGTTGACTCACGATAATATTGTCCAGGATATTGATTCTGTAGGCGAACTTTCGAATGATCCCTTTGACTCCCTGGGTAACGGCCCTGCTGGAGATAGTTGCCCCGGTCAGGGCATAGATATCCTTGTCCTCATACTTGCTTCGGATGGTATCGATAACCCCCTTCGGGAACGGTTCCGCTTCACCCTCTTTCATTTCCAGGTATTTCTTGTACTCTTCCGGAAGCGGTTCTTTGATGACTTTGATCTTTTTCAAAACATTGAGGGTTTTTCCCTTGAATTGATTCTTGAAATAAGCCTGCACGATTTCTCCCCCAAGGCCGGGATCTTCTTCGTGTTCCACGATCTCCAGTCCGATGACCTTGAAAGACTGGTCAACGGCGAGCATCACCCGTATGAATGTTTTAAACCCCTGGAATTTACCGGGAATCAGATAGGCAAGATGACCGGATCCCCATGTGGCGATAATGGTTTCATCCGCATAGCTGAAAGCCGCGGGCGGTTTCAAAACGGTGCGCAATGCCGTTGTGCGATCTTGGGCTTCCGCTGCTTTGTTTGGCGTGATAGGAAGGGCAAAACGATTCACAAACTGTCCATCCAGGTCTATTACAATCAGGTCATAGCCAGTGCCGTTCTCCTTAAGTACCGGCACCATATACCCTAACGTTTTTGCTTCTCCGTCTTCCAGCAAATACCTGTAAATGGTGTAAAGTTTGAGATCGGAAGGGGCTGGATGTCCTTTTGTATAGCCCAGCAAACCTAACACGGTTTCCTGTACCTTGACATGTTCGTTATGTTTTTTTGCCTTGTCCGTGATGATAAATACGGATCCCATGACCAGAGCGGCAATGATGCACGAAACGGTCAACCGTATGGTTATGGTAATAATCTCTTTCATTTCTGCGCTCCTTTTTGGGGAGCGAACCGCTTGGGCCTGAACCATCCCTCCAATGCAGGGACAAGCGGGTTCATCAGAAGAATGGCATAGCACACCCCCTCCGGATATCCTCCTTTGAGGCGAATAAGAACCGTAAGTGCACCTATGCCGGCTCCGAAAATGATTTTGGCGGTATCCTGCGACGGGGAGGTTACATAGTCCGTTGCCATGAAAAAGGCCCCCAACATGACCCCGCCGGAGAGGACTGCCAGCAATGGGTTGCCCGTAAACAGCGTTTCGCCGCCGAAGGCCCAGGTAAGGATTGCTATGGAAACGATGACCGATGCCGGGATGTGCCAGCTTATATATCGTTTATAGATCAGGAAAATGCCTCCTAAAAGAAGCAGAAAGGAGGAGGTTTCCCCTATGCATCCCGGTCGCCAGCCGATAAAAAAATCAGTATACATCGTTCCAAGCGAACCAAATTTTTCCACGAGGGCTGCCTCGCCGTAGTGTTTCAGGACATATAGCGGGGTGGCCGTGGAAACCGCATCGACCCCTGCTCCCATATATTTGAAAATGGACAGGTCCCTGAGGGGGGGAAGCCATGCGGAAGTCATGGCTACGGGAAAGGTGGCCACCAGGAAGGCGCGGCCGATCAGGGCAGGGTTGAAGATGTTGAATCCGATGCCTCCCAACAGGTGTTTGGCAACATAAACGGCCATGAT
>JBBSAR010000101.1:0-11069 GCA_038252125.1 Desulfatiglandales bacterium | reverse complement strand
CATGAACGGGATAGCATCTGTCCCTGGTGCGTTAACGAACGGGTGTTTTCGGGAGAGACTGTCCGTTGGGAACTTTTGAGCCCCAAAGACAATCACTGGTTCTATGTGGTCAATACGCCGATTCGGTATGCGGACGGCCGGGTCTTTAAACAATCGATGATGTTGGACATTACCGATCGCAAAGAAATGGAAGAAGCGGTGCAAAAGAGTTCAGAAAAAATAAAACAGTTCGCCTATTCAGTTTCCCACGATCTGAAGAGCCCCGCAATCGGGATCTACGGGCTCGCAAAACTTCTGCGCGAGCGTTATCAGGATTCCCTGGATGAAAAGGGAAGGACGTGTTGCGATCATATTCTGAGAGCGGCTGAGCAGATCGCCTCCCTGGTTGAACAGATCAATCTGTACATTTCCACAAAGGAGATGCCCCTTCACCCGGAAAATGTGAATCCGAAGGAAATTTTGCAGATCATAAAAGAGGAGTTTTCCGTTCCGTTAAATGTTTGCCGGATCAGGTGGTCTGAACCGGAAAGTCTGCCGGAGATCCATGCGGACAGGCTTTGCCTTCTGAGAATCCTACGCAACCTTGTGGACAATGCCTTGAAATACGGTGGAGAAGAACTTTCCAGGATCGATATTCTCTACGAAGAGACGGATCGGTTCCATGTCTTTTCCGTGATGGATGATGGGATCGGCATACAGGAAGGGGTCTCCAACAGGATCGGGGGAATGTTTCAACGCTTTGAGTCCTCGAAGGGGGTTCAGGGAACCGGTCTGGGCCTGGCCATCGTAAAAGAGATCGCGGAAAGACATGGGGGAAAGGTCAGGATAGAAGCCGGTGAAAGAAAAGGCGTTGCGATCCATGTTTTTCTTTCAAAAGAATGGCCCGAAAAAAGCTCCGATGAGATCTCAGGCGCCGGACAACAACAATCCGGATCGGACCGATTTGAACATATGGGGATTGAAAAAGGAGAGAGAGGAGATTAAATGGAACTTCTGGCGCCGGCCGGCAACCTGGAGAAACTAAAATGGGCCGCTGTCTATGGTGCGGATGCCGTATACTTCGGGACGGAGTTCGGGTCTCTCAGGAGCTTTGCAGGGAATTTCTCATTTGAAGACGCAGACAAAGGACTTTCTTTTCTCCATGCTCGCGGAAAAAGAGGGTACGTTACACTCAATATCTATCCCTTTTCAAATGAGGTGGGCGCCCTCAAAAAGACCGCCGCTATGCTGGATGAGATGGAGGTGGACGCCCTGATCGTTTCTGATCTGGGCCTCCTCATGGAACTGAAAAAGATGGATCTTCGGGCAGCTCTTCATATCAGCACACAAGCCAATAGCTTGAATTATCAGACCGTGTTGGCCTACGGGGAGCTTGGCGCCAGGAGAGTAAACCTGGCGCGAGAGCTTTCCCTTGAGCAGATCCGGGAAATCCTCAAGGTCACGGCCGGGCGGGTTGAGACAGAGACGTTTATCCATGGCGCCGTGTGTTTTTCCTATTCCGGCAGATGTGCCATTAGCGACTACCTGGCCGGTTTTCGTGCAAACCGCGGCGAATGCAAGCACCCCTGCAGATGGAAATATGCCCTTATGGAAGAGACCCGGCCCGGACAGTATATGCCGGTCTTTGAAGACGAAAGAGGGTTGTATCTGTTCAACAGCAAGGAACTGGCCCTTTTTGAATTTGTCGCAGAACTCAAAAAGACGGGAGTGGATTCCATCAAAATTGAAGGACGGATGAAATCGATCCACTACATCGCCACGGTTGTTTCGTTTTACAGACAGGTTCTGGACGGAAAACAATTTTCATGGGAACAGGGGCTGGAATTACTCAACAGGATTCCCAATCGAGGGTATTCAACCGGATTCATGAAGGGGAAAGTTGATAATAGCGATTATTCACGGGAGAGCAGCACCTCCCAATCGGATTCCGTCTTTGTGGGAAATGTTACGGAAGAAACCGTGGAAGGTAACCAGTTGGTTTGCGTGAGAAATTCCATCGCAGCGGGGGAAGTGCTTGAGGTCCTCTCCCCGGACGGCAACCTTTCTACTGTAAGAATGCCCGAACTTCTCACTACGAGTCTTGGTCGACAGGCAGCATTCGCTAACAATTCACAAAGCATCCTGCTCGACACCCCTCTGGCGCCCTACGCGATCCTTCGCAGAGTGGGAAAAAAGGGATAGCGCCGATTTCATGCATTTCAGACAGGGAACACTATTGACAGGAAACTCTGCGATGGCTATCTTTCAACCAAGGTTTTTTAAAATATCTTCATTTTAGTCTTGCATATCCCGAAAATCTGAGATAAAGGAGACCCCAGTACTGTGGATCGGCTATGAATTTACAAAAAGGAATACGGTGACTCCAAGCGGGTCCGTATTCTCTCCTCTGATTTGCCTACCTCAGTTTTAACGATTCTTTTGCGTTAAACCCCTGCGTTTTTTGGAAATAGGCCTTTGAAAAAAGGCAAAGTTTGGAGCATCTCCGCAGGGGAGGTGCAATTTGTAAAACCGCCCATCGGGAACGAAACTCTTTGCGGGAAAACATTTTTTACATTTAAAAAGACAAAAAGGGAACGGCAATGCCCCTGTCTGCCGGATGCGCCTGGAGAAGAGTGCTTTGACAAATCCAGGAAAATTCCATGTGGCAGACGGAAGCTTTATCTACCGTTCCCCACTTTTACCGGATTTTATCGGTCGGGGATGTCCCGATCATAACGAGAACGAAAAAACTATTATTATGGAAGAAGGAAGAAAATATGGAAGAAGGAAAAATGAGGAAAATTGAAGCCCAGTTACGTCAACTGATCGCTCTTGATGACAAGGCCCGGGAAGAAGAGCAGACAGTCAAAAAGTACACCCCGCCCGGGACACGGGTAATCCGTCGCCGAAAGGACACGCCTGACAAACACATCATGTAATCTGGATGAGAAAAAGAAAAAATCCAAAATTTCTCTTCGTTCAGCGTATCTTCGGATTATAGCCGATCAGCTTTTAAACAGAAAATTCTCAAGACCGGTACTGCCGTACTTCATCAGCCAAACTTTTATCGGATCATCTCCACGACTGTGTCGCCGAATTCGGTTGTCTGGAGAATCTTTCCCTGAGCATGGACGCCGTTTGCCAATTCCATTGTGGTAAACCCTTCCTCAAACAGGCGAAAGAGGGCGCTCCAGATATCCTGCGCCTCCTCCTGAAGGCCAAGGCACAGGTCGAAGAGCATTGCAATGCTGCCGATCATGGAATAGGGATTGGCCATATTCCTGTTGGCGATATCCGGCGCTGATCCATGGGCCGGTTCCACGTAGCTCTTTTCCGGGCCTAAGCATGCGGACGGCATGAGCCCGAGAGAGCCGATGATTCCACCCGCCTGATCCGTAAGAATATCCCCCTGCATGTTCTCTAAAAGCATCACCCCGTTGAACTGGGTTGGATTCTTTACGAGGTGGTACGCGGCGCTGTCGACCAGTGTGGATTGACAGGGAACATCGGGAAATTCCTTCGCCACGTCTTCAAAAACCTCTCTCCAGAATCGGGATGTGGCAAGCACGTTGGCTTTGTGGATATTGGTGAGTTTAACGCCCCTTTTTCGGGCCTCCTTGAGGGCAACGAGCGAGATCCTTCGGACCTGTTGTTCCGTGTAGGTGCAATCGTCCCTGGCATACTTCATCCCGGTTGAAACCCCTTCCGTCTTGTCCCCGAAATAAATTCCGCCGACAAGTTCCCGTATCATCAGGATATCAATCCCATCGCCGATGATTTCAGGTTTCAACGGAGAAAAAGATGCAAGGGATCGTGGCAATCTCACCGGCCTGAAATTGGCAAAGGTGTCATAGCGTTTTCGCAACGGCAGAATGGCGCCGATTTCAGGGCGGAGTTCCGGGGGAATAGCGTGCATTTCCTCCACGGCAAGTCCCACGGGGCCTTTGATGATGACATCCGCTTTATCGCAGACTCCCTTCGTTTTTTCAGGAAAGGGAGAGCCCTCGGAAAAATAGGCGCCCGCGCCAAATGGGGCGTAATTCAAGGTAAAGGTGTGGTGATATTTCTTTTCGATAGCCTTCAGCACTTTTATGGCCTCGCGAACGATCTCGGGTCCGATGCCGTCGCCTTCCAGTACCGCAATAGTCTTGTGCATGGCTGCTCCTTCACAACAGATTTGTTTTGTGATAAAGAGGGGAACATAAACAATACAATCCCGGATGTCAAAGGGGGAATTGGGAAAAAGTCTATGCCTGATCAGCTATATATGGCCCCTTTAAGAGGTTTTACGGATCAGATCTACCGGAATCTCTTTTCGGAACACTTTGGCGGTTTTGACCGGGCGGTGGCGCCTTTCATCGCAAGCACAAGCGGGAAACGCATCCGCCCCAAATACGCCAGAGGGCTTCTTCCTGAAAACAACGCCGGGATGCCGGTTGTGCCGCAGATTCTGAGCAAATCGGCGAAGGATTTCATCGCGCTGGCCAACTGCCTGCTGGATATGGGCTACGACACGATCAACTGGAACGTGGCGTGCCCATATCCTCAGGTAACCAAAAAGATGCGCGGTTCCGGTCTGCTTCCCCATGCAGACCGGATCCAAGCCTTTCTTGACGAGGTTGTTCCTTCTATGTGGGCCATGGGAGGAAAACTCTCCATCAAAACCAGATTAGGGCTGGAAAGCAGGAATGATCTCATTAAGTTGGCGCCCATCCTCAATCAATATCCGCTGGAAGAGGTCATTATCCACGCCAGGACCGCTGCGCAGATGTACGAGGGGAATGTGGATCTGGAAGGATTTGAAACCTGCCTTTCCATTCTCCAACATCCTGTTGTCTACAACGGAGATATCAGGAGTGCGGAAGATCTCAGGGCACTGTCGGAACGGTTCTCCAGTGTGAACCGATGGATGATCGGTCGCTGGTCCGTCGTCAACCCTTTTCTGCCCGGGTTGATAAAAACAGGGCAGGAACCGATGGGCGACAAGGTTGAAAGGCTGAAACGCTTCCATGATGCTTTATACGAGCAATACGCTATGGCGCTGAGTGGCCCTTCCCATCTGCTGAACCGGATGAAAGCCCAGTGGAATTATTTTTCCCTGTCGTTCAGGGACTGCGGAAAGACCGTGAAGAAGATCAGGAAGGCCAATTGTCCCGAACGTTATGTGGAAGTGGTCAGTCGCTTTTTCGAGACGGAAGCTGTGTGGGAGGAGAAAGAAAATGTCTGAAATACCGGCATCCGCCGCGGCCAGCCCGAGTGATTCGGCCGGCATTGAGAAAAAAGCCGAAAGACCCGTTTCCTCGGATCTGGACACGGTTCTGGCGAAGATATTTCGGTTCTCTTCTTTCCGCCCTTACCAGAGGAAGGTCTGCGAATCAGTGATCCAAGGCCGGGATCTTCTCCTGGTTATGCCCACGGGGTCGGGCAAGTCCCTTTGTTACCAGCTTCCGGGAATAGTTCGCAACGGAACAACCCTTGTGGTCAGCCCCCTTATTGCGCTGATGGAAGATCAAACCGCAGGACTAAGGCAAAAAGGGTTTGTGGCCGACCGGATTCATTCCGGACGTTCCCGTTCCGACTCCAGGCAGGTATGCCGGGATTACCTCAACGGAAAGCTGGAATTCCTGTTCATCGCACCGGAGAGGCTGGCTGTCCAGGGTTTTCCCGAGATGTTGGCGCGGCGAAAACCGGTTCTCATCGCCATCGACGAAGCCCACTGCATTTCCCAGTGGGGCCACGATTTCCGGCCCGACTACCGGCTGTTGGGGGAAAGATTGCCCATCCTTCGTCCCGCCCCCGTCATCGCCATGACGGCAACCGCCACGCCGAGGGTACAGAAGGATGTCGTTCAGCAGTTGGGGATGGTGGAGACCGAGATGTGCATCCACGGTTTCAGGCGGATCAATATCGCCATTGAATTGGCGGAACTCATGCCGTCGGACAGGTCCGCAAAGGTCATTGATATTCTACAAAACAAGGATGCGAGACCTGCCATCGTCTATGCTCCCACAAGACAGAAGACGGAGGATCTGGCAGGGGAGTTGGTACGGTTCTTTCCCGCGGCGCCCTATCATGCGGGGCTTTCCGCGGAAACAAGAGACAGCGTCCAGACCTCTTTTCTTTCAGGCCGGCTTGAGGTCATCGTCGCCACCATCGCCTTCGGCATGGGCATCGATAAGCCGGATGTTCGCACCGTGATCCACACGGCTCTTCCGGGAAGTCTGGAAGGCTATTACCAGGAGATCGGTCGCGCCGGACGGGACGGGAATCCTTCCAGGGCTATCCTGCTTCATTCTTACGGGGACCGGCGCGTTCATCATTTTTTTCATGAAAAGAGTTATCCTCGCGAAGATATCCTCAAGACGATTCATGCCCACCTTTCGGACAGGAAAAAACCCTCTGAAACCCTGCGCAGGGATTTGGGCATGGAACCGGAGGAGTTCGAATCCGCGCTGGAAAAGCTGTGGATTCACGGAGGCGCCCTGGTGGACCCCGATGAGACGGTGCGCAGAGGACACAACCGCTGGCAAGTCCCTTACAGAAATCAGAGCGCCCATCGGCTGGCGCAGATCGATGAGATCTCCCGTTTTGCCGGGTCTTTTTCGTGCCGTATGCTCTATCTGGTGCGGCACTTCGGGGACCTGGCGGACCATGGGAACCCATGCGGGATCTGCGACTTCTGTGCCCCTCGGGAAACCACGGCATCTGTTATCCGCAAGCCGGATTCGAAGGAGCAAGAGATCATCGCCGATCTTTTCTCCACGCTCAGGCATACTGGCGGCATGAGCACCGGGAAACTCTATACGGAGGTCAGTCCCGGTTCCGCTTTCAAGCGCTCGGATTTTGAGAATCTGCTCAGGTCCCTTACTGTAGCCGGTCTGGTTGCGCTGACCGAGCATTCCTTTGAAAAGGACGGGAGGATCATTCACTACAGGAAGGCGGAACTCATGGAAAAGGGGCGCAGTTTGGGACCTAAGGAGATCCCAATGCTCGCCATAACCGCTCTACCTGCCTCTCAAAAAGAAAAACCAAAAAATTCTTCACCCTCGAAAAAGGTCGCTGCGCACAAAGTAATCCTGAGACCGGGGACGGCAGGAGATACGGAAAAAAATCCCGAACTCTATGAGGCGTTGAGATTGTGGCGGATGGAAGCGGCAAGAAGAAAGGGAGTCCCCGCCTTTCGCATCTTTACCAACAAAGTCCTGGATAACCTGGTGGCGGATCGGCCCGGTTCTCCAGATGAACTGCACATGGTCCAGGGGGTGGGGCCTTATTTCGTGAAACAGTATGGAAAGCAGGTGTTGCGAATCGTGAAGGAATATTCCAACCCTGCATAAAACCTATATAAGGAAGACGATCAATGGAGCCATTTAAAAGTGTACTGGATATATTGAAACTGCTGGACAAATCCAATTGCAGGGACTGCGGCGAAAAGACCTGTTTCGCGTTTTCCGCCACCGTGTTAAAAGGACAAAAGCACCTGAGGGAATGCACGCACCTTGATCCCGGGATCATCCAGCGTTATGCCGGGCAGGAAGACGGAAAATCCGAGCTTGGCCGGGATCGGGCCGAAGCGGTAAAGCTGTTGAAGCAGGAGATTTCCTCCATCGATCTTTCCGAAGCCGCGCGCAGGCTTGGAGAAAAATATGTTGATGGGAAACTGACGATTAAGTGCATGGGCAAGGATTTTTCCGTGGACACGGCCGGGAACATCACAACAGGCATCCATGTGAACCATTGGGTTACCATGCCCGTTCTTTCTTATATTACAGTCGGCGCCGGAGTTCCGCCTTCAGGGAACTGGGTGCCTTTCAGGGAACTTGAGGGGGGAAAGGATTGGTTTCGACTCTTCCACCAGATGTGTGAAAAACCGCTGAAGAGAATCGCGGATGGCTACACGGATCTGTTCGAGGATATGCTCCATATTTTCAGCGCAAAACAGATGGAAAATGTCTATGATTCGGATATCTCCATTGTCCTTTATCCACTGCCGAAAGTTCCGATCCTCATCTGTTACTGGCGTCCGGAAGAGGGACTGGAATCAAGCCTCAACATCTTTTTCGATGAGACGGCCGACAGGAATCTGCCCATTGAGTCTATTTACACGCTTGCCGCCGGTTTGCTGAACATGTTCAAGAAGATCGCCATGACGCACGGGGTGGCGTGAAAAAGCCCCTAATTCTGTATCCCCTCCAGTTTCCAGGCAGAGGTTCCCTTGGGTCCGGCAAAGGCCCATTTTTCATCAAATTTCACGGGCTCTGAAGAATCCCCTTCCAGAACCTTCCCGGAGGCTTCATCCACGGTATAATCCAACAGATTGGCCGTAAAACGCACAATAATGAAATCCTCTTTGTCCGTTTCTCCCGAATCCACGATCTCCACCTTTCTGACCGCGATATTTTCCAATTTGTTGATTTGACCTTTTGCCTTCAAATCGGCGAAATGTCCTTCGTATTCAGAAAGCAGTTCACTTCCCAGGTATTGCTGCATGACCGCGATGTCCCGCCGTGTCCAGGCAGCCTGCACCTTAAAGAACACGTCCTGCGCAAATTCCTTGAACGCCTCGGGATCGAAGGAGGGATCGGATACCGGATCACCCGCGCCCCCCCCGGGAGGCGCCAGATCCGGAATAGGTCCGGAAGACCTGGCATAGGAATCCCCAAGAGAATCGTATCCCCCACCGGAACCGGAATAGGCTGCCGGCCCCCCGTTTTCCGCCCGGCCTCGGACGAATTTCTTGTAGAGGAAATAGATGATTCCCCCGAAGATCAGTATTTCAAAAAGACCGATACCGCTGCCGCCGAAACCGCCCATCCCGGCCGCATGGCCCATTCCCCCGAAGAGCATGCTTCCCAGAAAGCCACCCATGATGCCTCCACCAAGCCCCCGCATTAAGCTGGAACCGCCGAAGGGACTGCGCGAATTCGTGCCATACGGCGTGCTCGGACTTGTCTTTGAAGGGGTTCTGCTGTAAGATCCGCTTCCACTGAAGGAACGGCCCCCTCCCCTGGACCTTGCGTCTGCATTATCCACAAAGCTTGAAGCGACAAAACAAAAAGCAAATAAAAGGGCACTGAGATAAATCATGCCGCGTATTTTTCCGGGTCTAAACATGGGGCCTCCTTGAACGGTTCTTGGCAACCAATCGTTTATTTCAAATTTTTTTGAACAGATACCAACGGACCCGGGGGTTGTCAAGACAAATCAGAGACCCTTCTTCCGGGCATTATGATCCCGCGGTGGTGCAAAGGCGCAGAGGCGGGGAGAAAATTGTTCTTTTCTTAGTAATCATATTTCCAGTTGAATCCAAGACCCGCGCCGGATTTGGAACCGGCCTTGCTCTCCACGGAAAAATTGGGGGTGATATCCACCTCCACCATCACATCCTGTTTGTTGTCCGTTAGGTCCTGCTCAACACCAACGTAAACTTTCTCACTCACATACTTCCCCACGGAAACGCTCGGTCCGGTGGTTTCATCTCCCCCGCTGAAGTCCAGTCGGTCTATGCCCAGAAATTTGCGTGTTTCTCCCACCAGATCGGGCCCTCCGCCGCCCGCCAGCTGGTTGATGGAAGAAGCGATCTGCAAGGCCTGAAACGCATTCAGCTTGGCCACCGACCGGCCGAAGAGGATATTGGCCATGATTTCATCCTGGGGCAGAGGGGGTTGCGAAGAAAGGGCAAGGGTGAAGGCATCCGCCGGTCCCGAGATACGAACTCGTGCATCGATTTCGCCTGTGTTTACCTGCGTTGTGATATTCAGGAAGGGAACAGGCGGAGTGGCGCCGCTGAAAGAAATCTGGCCGTTGGTAACATTGAATTTACGGTCCAGAAAGTTGAATGTTCCACGAACCACATCCAGGTTCCCCCGGATAACCGGATTGTCGACCGGCCCCTTTACGGTCAGTCGGCCCTTGAATTCCATATCCATCCCCCGGCCCCTCACGAAGAATCGGGCAGGGATCTGGACGGTGAGATCCATGAAGAGAGGTTGGGGATTCTTTTTCGGCCCGCGCCCTGATTGCATTTCGGGCGGCACATTGATCTCCGTAACCGGCACGATCACCACGTTCGGAGGGAGTCTGTCCGGAATGGACAGTTCCGTTTTGTCCAGCGTGACCTCCCCCTTCAAGTCCAATCGTTTCATGTCCCCTTTCAGGTCCAACTTGCCGCTGGCCGTGGAAGTCAACTCTTCCTTGCGCAGAAGCGTCGCTTTGTTCAGAAGAAGATTTGCATCCAGGGGAAATGGAGGGGTTACGGTGATTCCGCCTTCCAGGCGTATGACGCCCGACTTCCCATCGGTGGCGGTTAGTTCCGTCAGCCGCAGGGCCTTTTCTTTTCCCTCTATCCGGCCCTTGATATCGGCCAGGATGATGCCCTGCTCCACGTTTTCGTAGAGCCCGCGACGGATATCAATGTCTCCGGTGAGTGCCCAGTCTGCCAGCGTACCCTTCACGCCCATATCCACTTCCATGAGGCCCCCTATGTTCTGGCCGCTCATGTCGGGTATGGTTTTAAAAATGGACAGATCCAGGCGACCCTGCAGTCTCCCCGCAATCGGACCATTTTTGTCCAGATTGAAAGAGAATGGCCTCAGTGATAAATGGCCTGGAATGACCCCGTCGGCTTTAAAGGGGGTTTCGCTTAGACCCGAGAGTTCCAAATCGGCAACAAAACGGGCGCCGTCGTGCTGGGTGTTGAGCTTGACTTCCAGAAGCAAAGGCTTTCCGCCCTCCAGCTCGAGGAGCTTGTGCTCACGGACGTGCAAATTTAGTTGAACCCGGGGATCGGACAAGGTCCCGGAAAGATCCAGGCGGATGTCGGCCATGCCGGTCATGTCCCGGTCTACGAGAGGTTCCAGGAGATCCAAAGGAAGATCGCTGATACGAGCGGAAGCCTGGACGGTTTCTCCCTCGATCCGTCCTTCGGCCTGAAGTCGGCCTTTTCCAGTCTGAATCTCCAGGTTGTCCAGGACCATTCCTCCATCGTCTACCGTCACCGTGGCGGGATGGGGCGACGTGAGATGAAGGTCTCCATAGGCGGCCTTGAAGGTATCGAGACGAAAAACCCACTGTTCCTGCTTTTTCATGGT
>JBBSAR010000100.1:0-11074 GCA_038252125.1 Desulfatiglandales bacterium | reverse complement strand
TTACCTCATTACGCTGGGATCACCTCTCCAACGGGGGGCTGAGTGAAGACAACACGAGCGTCGAATCGGTCGTCCTGATGTTCGGGGCATATTTCTGAAAAGGGAGCTGTGCTTTTCTGAAAATTCCACCTACCCTTCTGCCCCGAAATCCTTCGGTGAAAAACTCAGAGCTACCAGGATGCAAAATTTCATAACCATCAAACAAGCTGCTCAAGAACTTGGTGTAAATGAGGGCACTGTCGCAAGATGGGAATTAAAGGACACTCAGCCAAACCCTGAGATCATGGAACGGGTACAAGCTTTTGTTACTGCCCATTGTCCTGAAGTTCCTGTTGAGAACTCTTCAATATTTTTAGCTATGATGAAGAAAGGAAAATAATCTGCAAAGTGAGATAAAAAAATATTATCTCAGTTTTACTCGATGTCCCCGGCTCAAGTATATCACACGGTTCTTTGACCCACCAAATGATTGAATATTGTCAAGATATTCCCAGTTTTGACCTATCACTTTCATCACCAATATTCATCATCTTTTTCAACAGCCGCTTCCTCGGTATCCGGGCTGTAGCATTCCGGGCAGCTTTCGTAGAATTCACCGGCAAATCTGTGACCGCATGACCGGCACTTCATGTTTTGCCTTTTTCCTCCACTGATCTCATCCTGCGCATCGTCGCTCAGAAAAAAGTAGGCGCTTGTCGGATTAGTGATGTCCAGCGGATCGAGCCCTCCTTCAGCGGTCTTATCTGACATATCTGACATGGCCCCATCGTCAAATTCATCTTCCCAGTCCATTTAGTGCCACCTCCTCCAAAAATATCGAAACAGTTCTTTGGAAACCTATAACACAGGTGATTGACAGATATGGTCACAGCTGGAGAAGTTTTTTAAAAAAATATCTGATTTTCCGAAAATCACTTTGGCTTCATCATTCGTTTTTAACAGCTCTGATTATTCCAGTATCTCTTTTTCAGATAGGTTCTTATTGACTGCGTATCAGGACAAGCAAAGGCTGGTGTTATAAATTCTTCAGGCGAAATGACTTTGTAGCGTTCGGGTTCTTTTAATACGGCCTTCCATGCCTCTGACATGGTATCCCCTTTCAGCGCAGGAGATGTAACTCTGTTCCTGAGTTCAACATTTTTCTCCGGTATAACGTGCACATGGATGTATTCATCGCATTGGTATTCCCCGGCCTGAACCATTTTCCACCCAAGCAATGTCTGTCTCATCAACTGGTAAAACGGTTCATAATAAAGGGATTCATAATCGGTCATGTCAATGGGGCAATGCTCGTCCTTCAGTAACCTGTTGTAGACATTATACCTATCCGGAATATATTTGTTTTCCTCCCTGTACTCCTCCGTATATTTCCATTCAATCAGGATCAGAATATTTGACCCATCATTCTTCTTCCCCACCATGATTGCGTCTACGGATGTGGAATTCGCTCCCCGGGTATGAGATCTTTCACGCAGGTAATTCTTGCGGCCGATTACTTCAAATTCCACATATCCGCCATCTACTGTCACCGCCTCAACGATTTCACTCGATACATTTTGCAGAATTGCCGTCGCCACATCTTTCCTTTGGTGGCAAAAATATAGATGATTGATGCAGGCCACTTGTGAAGAAAGTAAATGTCCTGTGGGTTCATTCTTCTCCTCTCCCATCCACCAGGCAATCCTGTTCTTTTCAAAATACTGAATAACATCATCTCTTACACCGGCCCACAAATTGAGCGTTGGGGCTTGTAGGACAAATTCTCTTTCTTTTCTGGAGAATATTCCGGCTCCGGGATCGCGAAACAAAGCCTCTCTGATATCTACAGCCTTCTTCCTTTCATTTTCACGATAGCTCATAAGTGTTCCATCCTTTGCCTAAATCAGCTCTGCCAGTCTGTGGTCTTTTCGAATCTCGCTTTCCATGACGCGAAGCAGGCTCAGTAATCTACAAATAAGGAGTTGTTTCAGTTTTCAATCGATCTTGGAGTACGGGACATATACATCTCTTTGTTTCACGGAATGTGAACTATGGCGTAAAGAAACAGTGAGGTATGGCGGGACATGCTGTGCACCCCACATCCAGACGGTGCTGCCTGCGATTAGAGATTTGAGTCGCTTTTTGTTCATATCATTAAAGGATGCCATTTTCATTCATCCATCCAGTGGGTTGATAGTTGCTTAAAAAACCCGGAACCAAGCGTTTCTTTTCAACCCATCAATTTCACAACGTCGAGGTCCTTAGTTTCTTATGAACGTCCTGCCGCCCCCATATTTGGTTAGCCTAATCCACCGCCCTCATCAACTAACGTAATGGGCATTTCAAAAACATTCTTGGCATGTTCCACCATACAAAATCTTTTTTGAGCCATCAATTGCATGGTGTTTAGAGGTAAGCATTCATGAAACTTATAATGTGCTATCGTTTCCAAAAATGCAGGAATGTTATCTTCAGTATTAAAGCGATCCTCCGTAAATCTATATAGGTTTCTTAGATCCTGAACTGAGACGGATTTTTCCATCTTTATGGACAGATTGTCTGCGTATGCGGTTTTTCCCAATTTGCTGTTTATCATTCCCGCAAGATGCAAATTGGCAATTTTGCCGGCGAAGGTCCACCATATTGAACTATTTTGTCGTCTTAGAAGTGTGGTTTGATTCATCTCAATCCATTGATATTCCTCACGCAAAGCCTCCATTTCATCAACAGCGCGTTTTGACCATAACCGGGATGTTTCCCCACTTGAAAGCATATATTTTATAGCCTGACAAAACATGAATGATAAATAGGGACCTGCCCCCAGCCAGCGCGATCGTCCCTTTTCTTTGGTGGGTTCCACGGAGGCGATTTTTTTATTTCGGTCAATATGGGAAACAGACCAGCCCCTTCCACCCAAAAGAATAACCTGGGCCTGGGCGTTGCCTGCAAACGTTATTTCATCAACATAGCCGATCAGGTTTCTGCCATGTTTTACAGTATATAAAGGCGGGCTCGTAAAAACAGAACAGATTTCCATGAAATTTCTAAATCCGAATATCTTCTCGCCCTTTTCACCAAACCATAGCACTCCCTGATCATGTGAAAGAATCTTTGTTCTCAACATATGCTGGAGTATTTCCGACACAATCTCTTTTGGCATTTCAGCAAAGGCTGGAATACGTCCAATCCAATTTCGCCACATGTTTATGCCCATCCCTTTTTCCTGCAATAGGATTCCCAATATTTGCTGTGCGAACACATGATAGGGGCATGGAGGAGGACCAACCGGTTCAACATAACCGGAATTCCAGAGATGAATAAGTGCCGCGGCTTGAAGAAACCCATGATCCGAAGTAGCCAGAAACAGGCAGTTGCGGCTTTTTCCTTTGCGTCTGCCCGTTCGCCCCAGCCTTTGCAGAAAGGACGAGACGGTGGACGGCGCATCGATCTGAATCACATGGTCCAGATCCCCGATGTCGATGCCCAGTTCAAGCGCGCTCGTTGCCACAATCACGCAGTCTTTTTCATTCTGGAATGCAGCCTCGGACTGCCGACGCGCATCTGCACTTAAGGAGCTGTGTGATACATAGGTGTTGACGTTTTTTTTTCGCAGGGAAAGCGCCAGTTGCTCCACTCTGGCCCTGCTGTCGCAAAAGACAAGACGCTTTTCTCCAGCGTGCAGGCGTGATATGATGATGGCGGCATTTTCAAGATTTCCCACGAAATCAAGCTTAACATCTGCCTCAATATCATCAGCACTTTCCAATAGAACAATACCTTCCCCCTTACAATGTCCGGAAAGCCAATATAGAAGTTCTTTCGGGTTACCCACCGTTGCCGATAAACCGATACGCTGCATTTCCCGGCCCGCAAGCTTTGTCAAACGATCCAGAACGGATAAAAGATGCCAACCCCGATCATCTCCGGCAAACGCGTGGATTTCATCTACAACAACCGCATGAAGATTTTCAAACAGGACGACATTGTCCATCCGCGAAGAAATCAGCATGGCTTCGATGGATTCAGGGGTTGTCAGAAGGCAGTCGGGAGGATCAGCGATGATTTTCTTTCTGGCTGATTCAGAAATATCTCCATGCCAAACAGCAGAGCTCCTACCTATGAGGGAGGTGTATTGAATTAAACGATCATTGAGATTATTCAAAAGCGCCTTGATCGGGCAGACATAAATAATGCTTAAGCCACTCCAGTCTTCCAAAAGCATGCGCGAAAACAGTGGGAACAGCGCTGCTTCAGTTTTGCCGCCGGCAGTAGGTGCGAGCATCAGCGCATGCTTGCCTGCAATGATCCATTCAATCGCCTTCTCCTGAAGGGGTCGCAAGGTGCGCCAACCAAGGGAGTTAACAATATGATGCTGGAGAGCAGGATGGAGGGCGTCAAAAGCACTCATAACTCGAGATTTATCTCATCCACATCTTTTGCAAAAAATGCGCTGCGTTCGATTTCTCCCATTTCGGAATCCACAAACGTTAATGCGTAATCCCTTCCGGGATCAAAATCGGGAAACTGATCGATACGATCAAGAACATCCCCCACCAGTTTTTTCAGGAAAAGACGTGGTGCAATACCGACCTTTCCACCGAGATTGCCGGCGACGGCACGGGCCAGGGTTTCGACATATCTCTCATCCGCAAGTCTATATATCCGCTCCCCATGATCGGAATATGCGGCATAGATATCTCGTATTTTACACCCCAGGTGGTTGAGCGCGGTTAGATCAAACCCTTTCAGCCTGATCTGCACGGCACGCGGGTTATCAAATCTCGGATCTGTTGAAAAATCAGTGTGAAGTCTCTGGGCAAGGGGCGCCAACCTTTTTACGCCCTGCGGTCCATCAAAAAAAGCAGGCGTTCCTGTAACCACCAGGTAAAGTCCTGGAAAGCGGCCTGCATCGATTTCGTCAATCAACTGTCTCAGGGAATTAAGGCCCTTGTCCCGCACATCCCCTCGAACACGCTGCAGCGTTTCTACCTCATCCATGACCAAAACAAGTCCGGGGTGGCCGGAATCTCTGAGGACCACCAGCAGCCCTTGCAAAAAAGAAAGTGCGGTAAAATGATCCACCTCGCCCTTAAAACCGGCCATCCTTTTAATTTTTGCCGTCACATGAGGCTGGCCCGTAAGCCAGGAAATCATCCCTTCTGAAAGAGCAATGTCATTTTCCAGCATGGCCTGGCGGTAAGCACGCAGGGCCGCGGCAAAAGCAGGCGCATTTCTTGTGACTGAAGACAATCTCTTTTCCATAAGGTCAGAGGTTGTCTCCATGAGTTTTTGTTCATTGAGGGAAACCGCATCACTGGCCGCAAGGACATCCTCTTCCAACGTATAAAACCAGGCATCAATGATTTCTCGAAATGCACCGGTTTGACGGCTCCCTGTGGAAAGCCGTTCCATAAAACGCCGATAGATGGTTTCAAGCTTGTGCAGCGGCGTTTCCGTCTCTGAAATCTGCACCTCTGCCGCGGCAAAGCCGATTTGTTTTGCACGTTCTTGAAGCCAGCGGACAAAAAATGTCTTTCCACTGCCATATTCGCCCCGGACTGCTTTAAACGCGCTGCCTCCACCCTTCACCAGGTCCAGATCGCTGTCAATAGACGGCACAAAACGATCCAATTCAACGGCAAACGATTCGAGCCCCTGCTCGGGGACAGTGCCGCGCCGTAGGGCATCAATGATTTCCCTCTGTTTTTGCCGGCTGATCATCATATCCTAAAGCTCAAATTGTGTTTGCATCAGCTCGTAATTTATGCTGATGGTATCAGACGATGTATCAAAAAGAAGAACCGGATAACCATCCACATTGAGTATCCTTTGCATGATTGAAATAATGCCGCGGAAGCGAAACAATGGTTGATTCATTGCCTGGGCAAGCGCCGGTTGGAGCATTGTTCCGCCATGTTGATCCAGGATTTCGAGAAATAATTGTATCTTTTCATCTGGAGGAGCGGCCCTGCCGCACAGCTTTTTCTGACTATCGATTACAGCAGAACCCATCAACCTGTTGATGAGAGTATTCTTTGAAGATCTCTGTCTTTTTGCGGCCTCAGCGAACAGAGGCAAATTCTCAATCTCCGAAGGACCCTCCGTCGCAAGCGGCTCGGCATGATATCGGGGTTCTGCACGCATCGGCATTGCCTCGATCCCGCAATTCCACCAGTGGGGTCGATAAAAAGGCGCCTGCTTCCATTGTTTCCCTTCAGGTCTCCACTTCATTGCCAATAGTGGAACAAGCACCTCCTGTGGCGTTAACCCGCCGTGATACCCGTTCTTCTTCGAACCGTAGCGAATTTTTTCACTCCATGGCGCGATCATCCTGCCATTATCCGGTTTCAAAACTCGCGAGCCCCGAATACAGATTTCTCCATCACGTAAAGCGCCGTCATCCGGCCTCCACCGTTCGCCTGCTTCGTGTTTGTGGTATGCTGATTTACGGTCAAGAACATGGCCGTGATCACTGGTGATAATGACGGTGCGATCCGCTTCACGAGCAGCATAGATTAATTTTTCAAGCACCGGAATTTTTGAGACCTGCCAGGATACGGCCAACTGATCGCTTTTAAATAGAAAATCATCCACAACATTGATAACTGCACCTACTATTTTGCGTTTGGAGTAGATTTCATTCTTGATATCTTCAGCCAAATCGGCGCCGTCCGCAGCTAAGAGATCAGCCTTGAAAAATAGTAACGGATCCATGGCGCCTGACGATTCTTTTAATTTCTCGTTTTGAGCAAATCCTTTGATTTCAATATCCGCTGAATTGGAGGACGGTCTGCCGCATAGTAAACTGCGCCTGCAAACCTCTGTCACAGTAGGGAAAAGAGCGACGACAGGCCTTTGAAAATCCTTGTCTTCAAGGGTGATTTCCACCCAGGCCGCATTTCCCAAAAGGCTTTCTTTCAGTTCGGCAAGAACAGCGTGGCTCATGCCGTCCATTACAATAAACAGCACACGATCGTGGATGGCGGCCGGAGAAACAACATCTGCAAGAACATCTTCGATTTTCAGAACATTTTCGCCCGAAGATCCAGTCGCAGTCCATTCCACCAATAGTTCGGAAAACTGCCTGTTTTGTATCTCGCGTAGCGTCTCGGCCCTGGACAATATCCTGCTGAACGCCTTGCTTAAAGCCGGACATTCATCTCCCCCGTAAAGGGAATTTCGCGCCCAGTCAATAAATCCTCCGTCCCTCACATAAGAGCCGGCAACAGATGCAAAGCTGCCCGCTTGCTCTTTTCGCTCATTTTCGCCTTGAAGCCAGCGTACCAGCCTGTAAGCCATCCTGACCCGCTCAATTCGCGCCGGCGAGGGCATGGCGCAAGCATGGGCTTCTGTTTCCTTAAGGAGATTTCCTAAGAATGAAAAATCAGGCGTACTGCGCTTGTTCAGTAAATGGATCAGTTCATCTGTAAATCGTATCAAACGTTGTTCAAACCCCATGGGAGAAACAGAGCTAAGCCATAAATGCTGCTGCAATCCGAGGTCTTTAAGGAGGTGGTCGAGCCTTTCCTGGATAGAATGAACCATATCCTGCTGCCCACTGTTGATTAATTCAAAATAGATCTCACAAGATTCTCTGCTCCATTTTTTGGCCATTTCGCCCAAAACAGGCTTGTCTCCGGTATATTTTTCCAGGCGGATGGCAGCATCATGCAATACCCTTTTTTCTCCCCCTGAATCAGAAAATATTGCTTCGCAAGACAGTCCCAGCGCAAGTAGATTATAGCGCTCTGCCCTACCGGAAAGCCTCAGTAAAAATTCTCCCAGTTCACCGGAACAGAAGCGGACCCACGACCCGATATCCTCTTTCCTCTCCTCGGACAGTTGTCTGAACCGCGCAATATTTTCATCGTCTTGAGACCATTTCAAGATATCTTTCACATCCGGCCTGCCGTTTTCTATGCCAATCAAGGAAGAAAGGATTGCGGACCAAACCTTTTCCGCGGAGAGAAAACCATTGGGTGCAACATCGAATTCATCTTCAGGATGGATATCGAGCAAAGCCTCTGCAAGCCATTGTTTTCGGATGATGGATGGATCGATCTCCTTTGCGTGGAACAGCTCTTTCACACTCGTCCAGGGCTTAATCGGGATTAACCGACGTTTTGCCAGAACCGTCAGTAAATCGTCCCCCAGATCGGAATCATTCAGGTTTGTAATGACCACGAGGGGACAACCCTCTTTTCGTGCGTTTACAACCGCCTCCCTGAAAGCAAGCGGAGAATTGCATTGGGCAATGAGAAATCTCTTGTCATCAATCTGTAGATACGTGTCGCCTGCCCATGCATTCCTGGTCCTGAAGCCGATAACGGCCGCATTTGAAACTTTTGAGATCACCAGGGATATCTGGCTTTTTAATTGTGACGGCTTAAGGACCGGCATGGCTACTTCCCTGTCTTATATATTTTCCATTTGAGAAAAATTCTTACATCGCCATCCACATCTACAGCTTCTTGAATTCTGTTGAGCATATCCTTTAATTCCTTTTGCCCTACGTCTTTTTCATCTTCTTCGAGCAAGATTTCCGACCGTGGCGGGATCTCCTTTTTTGCAGGGACGCCCGGATCAATATCTATCGGGATCTCAGGTTCTACAGGAAGTGAAATCGGTTCCTTTTTTTCATCAAGAGCCGCCTGAATCAGAGAAATCGCCTTATTTTCGATTAATTTCAGCTTTGGTTGCAAGGCAACAGCATATTCATCTGACCCGAGCGCGGTCTTAATATCTTCCTTCAGACGCAGAGCGGCTTCTTTCTGATTGCCCTCCAGCTTTTCTGCTGTTTCAAAAATTGTCCATTTTGTTTCCTTGAGAGCGGAAACAACCTCCGCAGATTTCTTTAAACTGCTTCCGATGGCAGGGTCCGTGACGTGGTTCGGGGTGGACCATTCAGCCAGTTGTTCCACCAATTTTCGACCATCCAGTGGCGCAGTGGCATCCATCAGTTCCTTCGCGGCCTTTGCTGTTTTGGACCTTTGAGAGGTATCCGCCGGCTCAGTCCTTGTTTCCCGTAGTTTCAAGATCGCACTTAAGAGCTCACTGCACCCGTCCTTAAATCCTGAAATCTTTTCCTTAACCTTGGTGGAAAACTGAGCAACATTGGTCGCATTTAACAGTGGGGAAAACGCTATGCCAAAGAAATACCCGGAACGCTCAACGGCCTTTTTCCATGTTTCTTCTGAAGGCAAGTCGACGCATTTGAGTTCCGCATCGTCATCGAGGGAGGCAATGTCCGGCGTAACAGGGATGCCGCTTCGATAGAAGGACCGATTGGTCTGAGCGGCAAAGGTCATGATAACCAGATTCTGCAAAAGCTTTGGCAGCCCCATGGGTCGGGGTTCATCCATCCATTTGCGCAAATTCCCAACCGTTATGGGGACACTGTGCTCAGCTTCTTTCTTTAGAAAATGGTCCTTCCATACATGTTCCAGCACAAAATGCGTATCCCCCATGTACCCTATCTTCAGCGGCGTGGCAATCCTGCGCAAATCCTTTCGTTTGGAGGCCTCCACAGAAAGGCGACCATCCTGGACTTGGGATGCACTCTCGATCTCGGCAAAAACCTTTTTCAGCGTTGCAGGACCCAGATTGATTTCGTCATCAAAAACAGGGTGCTCTGGAAATTGTTTTGCCATGACCTGATCGAGGAGATGATGAAGCGCTTTTTCAAGATCGGCGCCCACGGGCGGTTTCATGTCGAATTCCGGCGACAACACATGGAAATGCTCCGAAGTTTCGAGTGTGTGAAGCGAATCCAGGGCTTCAGGATGCGTGGTACTGATGCCATAGGCATTCTCCAGATACCGAATCATCTGCTGGGTGAGCTGACGTTGTTGGTTTTCAAGAAGCGATTTGGCGGACTGTCTGTCTGCCGGCGTCAGATGCCCCGTGAAGGCGGAAAAATTATCCCCTTTTAAAACGTCGTCGATAATAACAAGCTTTCCGAGTTCCTTTTGGGCCTGGCCGCTCAAAAAAGAAGGAATAATAGCCATGGTCCGAGCGCCTTCCGGAAATTCATCCATGAAATCATTCAGTTTAGCTATGTCGTCCTTTGGTCCGAAACCGTGATCGTCAAAAGGGCGATCGATAATAATGAGCCAGTTTTCGCTATTTGTCCGCAGCGAATCCAGAGGCAGTTCCCTTACATTGTCAAACTTTATATTGCAGGCCCGCTTTGTGCCGCGCCAATCAAAGGAATAGTCAAGGAACAATCCGTCCTTGTCCTCGATGCCGAATTCCTGGAAGATCAGTTGCCTGATTTTGCGGATGCGGTTGCCCCTGTTGTCAAAACTCCTGGCCTGCTCAATAATGCCTTCGGTATCCACACCACTCAGTTGGATAGAAACCGTCGGGTTGGCGGGTTCATCTCCGATTTTGATCTGCCCGACCTTTGCCGCCCAGCTTTTACATTTTGTGAGCACAATCCGACTTTCATGCCCCGGAACCGGGGATTTGATGGTTCCATGATTCAACGCCGCAAGCCTGGAGGCGGTCAGGTCTTTCAGGGCTGAAACGTTCGGCGCAAGGGCCGCGAGAAGCAGCGTTTTTATGAGCCGGTCATCATTACGCAGTTTAACGGCATTCGGATCATTGGGACCAAGCTTTTTCAGGTCATCGAAGGCGAGCTTATGCTCGTTTTCCAGAATCGGCTTGAACTTTTCCCCGTAAAGTTTTTTGGCATGATCAAAACTTCTTCGAATTTCTATGCTAACGGCTTCATCCCCTTCGGAAACCGCATCAAACAGGTCCCCCACAGGAATAATCTCTCCCAGCTCCAGGGAATCCTTCTGCTCAATCAGGATTTGCAGCATCACCTTCAGTGCCGTCCTTTCCCGCTGCAAGAGAAAAGACATGGCCACCAGGGTATCCATAAAGGCCGGGCTGAAAGGATAGATTCTTCGAAACATCTCCCTGTCGGACTGGCTGGTCAGAAGAACATTCATCACCTCTTCCCGAATTTTTGCTGTTTCCTCAAAGGCGTCATCGATCATGTGGCGGGCGGCTTCGGATTTCGGGCGCAGCACTCTCTTTTCCGCAATGGCCGGCAGATTTTTATCTTCCAATTTGATGGTTGCAAATC
>JBBSAR010000099.1:0-11093 GCA_038252125.1 Desulfatiglandales bacterium | reverse complement strand
TTCCTGAGCTAAAACTAACTGATAGAGGCCTAGTTGATGTAAACCGGTTTCAATTTGTCCCTCTGTTCGAGAAGATCTAAATGAGAGGTTTCATGTCTGCAAAATCAGCGGGAATTATTTACAAACATCATCATGAACCAGCTAAAGCCGCCGCCCGGGATCTGGAAAAATGGTTTATTCAAAAAGGCATCGCGGTATTTTCCGAAGAAATGGGCTTGAGTGGCCCCCATGAGGGGAAGTCAAAGGGAATCTGCGATATACCCGAATCCGTTGACTGGGTGGTTGTTCTCGGTGGCGATGGAACCCTGCTGGGCGCTGCGCGCAGGATCGGTCGTTATGGCGTGCCGATTCTGGGAATCAATATGGGCGGTCTGGGGTTTCTCACCGGCATTCCGCTCGATCGAATGTATCCTGTCATGGAAGCGATGATCAATGGCGAATTAGAGATGGAAAGCAGAATTATGCTTGAAACCCGGGTATTTCGCCAAGAGAAAATGGTTTTCCATTTCCAGGTCCTCAACGATGTGGTGATAAATAAGAGCACCCTGGCAAGAATTATCGATCTCGATGTCACCATCGACGACGAATTCCTGACAACGTTCAGGGCGGACGGTTTGATTATATCGACACCCACCGGTTCCACCGCTTATAACTTATCCGCGGGAGGCCCCATTTTATATCCCACTATGGAGACTTTTGTGCTGACGCCGATCTGCCCGTTTACCCTGACGAATCGCCCCATAATCTTTCCGGACAGCGCGGTTATTCGCATAAGAATGGGAAAGGAAAGTGAGCAGACTGTCGTTCTCACCTTCGATGGACAGGTCGGTTTTGATCTTCTTCACGAAGACAGGCTGGATATCTGCAAATCCCGTGAAAAAATCACGCTGTTCAAGCCGCCCGACACCAGCTACTTTAAAATTCTCAGGACAAAACTCATGTGGGGTGGGGCAACACACAGCTGGGATTGATAACCGCTCACCGTTTAGAGTTATCCCCTGACGGATGAAAAATCGAATGAATCAAAACGGCAAACCATAAACCGGCATCGGGAAATATGCAGAGCATCAGGCGTAGCTTCGTAACGGAACGGAGCAAAATCGGGTATATCAGGTTTACTGTAGAATCCTATGATGGAATGGCCCTCGTTTCCACGGTTGATCCCCATAAGGCCATGATTGAGCTGAAAATATCGCCGGGCTGCGAGGAGATGATCCTGGAACTCTTGGAATCCTTTCGCCGGGACGAAGGGATCAAAATCATAGAAGTATTGTAAATCCCTGGAGAGGATTTTTGTCGAAGAAATTTTATATAAAAACCATGGGATGCCAGATGAATGAATATGATTCTGATTTTCTGGCCCAATCCTTGATTTTGGAAGGATATACGCGGACAAATACGCCTGATCAAGCGGACCTTGTCCTGGTGAATACCTGTGCTGTGAGGGCCAAACCGGAGCAGAAGACCTTCAGTTTTTTAGGGCGTATGAGCGCCCTCAAGAAAAGAAATCCTGACATGGTGTTAGGCGTTGTTGGGTGCCTTGCGCAGATGAAAGGAAAAAGCATCCTGAAACAGTTTCATCTGCTTGATTTTGCCATGGGTCCCCGGGACCTGAATCGCCTGATGGAAGTCCTTCGGAAAATTGCACATAATCAAAAAAGAATTGCCGCGGTGAATCTCGATTCGTTTCGATCCGGCTACGTCTCATGTCCGGGGTATTTCGCTCGAAAAATAACGGGATTCATCTCCATTATGGAGGGGTGCAACAATTTCTGCAGTTACTGCATCGTTCCTTACGTACGCGGTCGGGAGATTTCAAAACCAGTGGATGACATTCTTGGAGAAGCCCGTTCGCTGATCTCTCAGGGAGTAAAAGAAATCACGCTCCTAGGGCAGAATGTAAACTCCTACAACTGGAAACAAAAAGACAGGATCTGGCATTTTCCTGATCTTCTTGAGAAATTTGCTGACGTGGAAGGCCTGGTGCGGCTTCGTTTCACCACCTCTCATCCCAAAGATGTTTCATTTGATCTCATTCATTCTTTCAAAGACATCCCTAACCTCTGTCCGCATATTCACCTTCCATTTCAGGCCGGATCCAATGGGATACTCAAATCCATGAAGAGGCGCTACACTCGGGAAGATTATATGAAACTGATCGATACCCTTAAAAATGTCAATCCCGGGATTGCCATCACAAGTGATGTTATGGTAGGATTTCCTGGAGAAACGAACAGCGATTTCGAAGATACCCTCGATCTCATCCGGCATGTCCGATTTGATTCTCTGTACTCCTTCAAATATTCAGACAGAATCGGGACCGCGGCGGAGAAAATGGGGGACAAGGTGGAGGAATCCATAAAGACCTCGCGCCTGACCATCCTTCAAGAATTGCAGGAGCAGATAACCAGGGAGAAAAACAAGGAACTTGAAGGGCAAATCTTGGAAGTCCTTATAGAAGGGGAGAGCAGAAAAGGCGGGCAGAAGACCGGAAAGACGGCTACCAATAAGATCGTCAATTTTCACTGCAAAGAAAGCTCGGCCGGTGAGCTAGTCAGGGTTCGCATTCAAGAGGCTTTCATCAATTCATTCCGGGGCGAGATTGAACATTAGCCGATGAATTATGGATTAGAAAATATTGACTACAGCCGTGAGGGAGTTCTGGTTGTGGATGATGAAGAGGGCGTTCGGGAGCCCGTAGCCGAAATGCTGCGACGTCTCGGTTTCCAGGCCGACAGTACCGGGAATCCCCTGGATGCTCTAGCCGCCTTTGAAGAAAAGCCCTACAGCTTTCTGCTGACAGATATTCGTATGCCGCAAATGGATGGACTTGCATTGATAAGGCAGATCAAAGAACGGTTTCCCGACGTCTTTGCGATCGCCATGACAGGCTACACGCGGGAGTACAGCTATGTGGAAGTGATTAATGCAGGGGCAACGGATTTTATCAACAAGCCCTTTGGTATGGAGGAACTGGAAGCCAAGTTCAAAAGAGCCCTGATAGAAAGGAATATACGGCAGGAACTTAACCGGTTGTCTATTACGGATTCCCTTACGGGTATTTATAATCAGAGGCACTTTTACAACAAACTCCAGAAAGAACTCATGCGGGCGAAAAGGCAGCGGTCCGACCTTGGCCTGATCCTTCTTGACCTGGACAATTTTAAAACATTCAATGATCAATTCGGCCACCTTGCGGGCGATAATCTTTTACGAACTATTGGACCTATTATCACGCAGAGTATTCGCCAGGGTGTTGATTCCGGGTTCAGGTACGGTGGGGATGAATTCGCAGTCATTCTAATAGACGGCAAACCCGAGATCGCCGAGTTGACATCCAGGCGCATCACCGATTCCATTGAGAAAAGCTGCGGAATCCGTGCAAGTGCGGGGTATGCGGTAACTTCCGGCCAAGGCACTATGGAAGACTTCATTAAAGAGGCGGATGATGCACTGTACAGAAACAAGAAGCGCAGGAAAGCCGCAGCCGGGGAATAAATAGAGGATGCTTACAGGGTCTGATAAGATATATTATGTAAACTAAAAAGAATGGACGATTCACATTACAGGAAGATACAAGAAGATATCTGTTGACTTATTGATTTTAAGCGAATAAAGTTAAATCATCATTAATCGGAGGTCATTTTTATGAGCAGTGTTGTGAAGAAACGTCGGAAAAAGATCACCAAGCACAAATATCGAAAGCTGCGGAAAAAAATGCGTCATAAAAACAAATAGGTTTTTCTCAGGCCTGTGTCCGCAATAAAAAAGGCAGCCCTCCTGTGAGCTGCCTTTTTTATTGCGGCTTTTTTTCCGCCATGAAAGGATTAGGATAAAGGGACTTTTTATTTCACGCCCCTTTATCCCGGATGCGCCTTGAACCGAAGGGGCATTAAAATTATTTGCCGTATTCGTACCAACCTCCTCCGGTCTTTTTTCCCAGCTTATTGGCGCGAATCATGGTCTTGAGAAGGTTCGGCGAAACCCACTTAGATTCCTTGTTGAGCTCCTTGTAAAAGTATTCGGTGACAAAATAGCAGATATCAACACCTGTCAGGTCCATCAGTTGAAACGGTCCCATGGGATAATTCAAGCCGTTTTTCACTGCAATGTCCACATCTTCGATGCTGGCAATCCCTTCTTCAACGATCTTGATGGCCTCCAGCATGTGGGGAATCATGATTCTGTTGACGATGAATCCGGGGGAATCCTTTTTTACTTCTACGGTTATCTTGCCCATCTTCTTTGCTAGAGCCGTTGTCACAGCCACCGTTTCGTCGCTGGTGTTGTATCCCCGGATCACCTCCACGAGTTTCATCAGCGGAACGGGGTTAAAGAAATGCATTCCACAGACTTTGTCCTGGCGTTTGGTTGCCGTCGCAATTTCAGTCAGAGACATGGAGGACGTATTGGAAGCAAGGATGACGTCGGGACGGCAGATTTCATCCAATTCGCTGAATACGCTCTTTTTTAGTGCCATGTCTTCGAGGACCACTTCAATGACGAAATCCGCGTCTTTCAGGACCTGCATGTCCGTTGTACCCTTTATCCTACCAAGAATCGTATCTTTCTGGGCAGCTTCCATTTTCCCTTTTTCGACGCTCTTCGAGAGAAAACGGTCGATATTTTTCAGGCCTCGCTCCACGAAATCGTCTTTTATGTCGCGCATGATTACGTCACAACCGATCTGAGCCGCTGCCTGCGCGATTCCATTTCCCATGGTTCCTGCACCTACTACGCCAACTGTTTTAATGTCCATAATCTCTCCTCATAATAATTGTATAGGTATTGTTTACCTCACGTTTAAACAGATTCCACGCTTTTCACTTCGGGGACATTCTGTTTTAGAATTTTTTCGATTCCCATTTTCAGTGTCATCTGTGACATGGGACAACCGCCGCAAGCGCCCGTTAACTTAACCTTTACCAGCCCCTCATCGTTGACGTCCACAAGTTCCACGTCTCCTCCGTCCGCCTGGAGCGACGGTCTGACTTTCTGCAGAGCGTCATTCACTTTTTCCTTTAATGTCATAGGAATTCTCCTGTTTGCTTAGTATTTATACGCACGTTGTTCAAGACTGTTCGTCTTTAGCATATTCGGGGAAAAAAGGCTACCCGAAAATCCTTTCAACCCTCTCATCAAGATACCGGCGAAGCCCGGAATTTTCTCCGGGAGACCAACCCATGCTTTTCTTCCAGATTTCGTCCGACTCCATGCAGAGGTAGAGGCCAAGATCCGGGTGCCATTTTGTCAATTGTTCTTTCATAAAGGCATACATTTCGGTCCGCATGGGTTTGAAGTACCGCATTTTTCCATCTAATCCCATGACAAATTCCCCGTTCAGAATACAGGTTCCGGGGTGCCTTTTTCGAATCACGGGCTTGAACCCGGGCATGAACCGAAACGAGCCGAAACTGATCCAGATGATTGTTTTCGGATCGACATAACGCGCCATCAAATCCAACGTTCGGGCATACTGTTCTTTCCATCCGTCGTGAAAGACAAGAGGATCAAAGTGAAAACCGATTTTAAACCCTTCCGCCTGACACCTCCGGGCAGCTTGAAGCCTCTTCTCAATGCTTGCGGCGCCATGTTCCTCCCTTGCGCAAATATAGGGGCTGTTCAGCGACCACGAAACAATAATACGATCCCGTTCCCGAAGGGCAAGAAGTCCATTAATTTGGGTGGTCTTTGTCTTGAGCTCCAAAACGGCGTTCTTTCTCTTTGAAAAGGCTGGAACCAAGAGCTCTGTCCAGCGGGCGACGGGGTCCAGGGCCAGACTGTCGGTAAACTCTCCTGTCCCCACCCTGAAGATGGTATCCGGTTGTGAATCAATGGTTTCAAGGAGTCGAGGCAGTTCTTCTTCAAGGTTTGTATGCACCCTCAAATGGGGATTGTTAAAGTAGTATTGAAGGATGCAATAACTGCAGTTCATCGGACAATTCGTCCCAACGTTCAGAATCTGGTATCCGCAACAGATATATTCCCGGGTTCCCGGACAAGGTTTTAAAAATTCTCCCTTATGGGAGAGGAAATGGAGTACATCCTTCCCCATATAAAAGGGAGCATTTTCCTTTGCGCCCTCCCCTTTTTCCGTTTCTTCCCGTTCTTCAATCGTTGCCTTATTGTCTTCTATTAACTGTTTAATATAACGGTTTAATTCATCTGATTTCTTTTCAACAATCACCTTGTTTACAGGGAACTTGAACATAATCACTCTTTCTCCCAGGGATTGCCAAGACCCATAAGTTTCTTCCTGGAGGAAAGGTCATTTAAGATTTTTGTCAATTGCAGACCATCTCTGAAAGAGATCTCCATCCTGTAATCAGGTCCCTCAAAGAATGGAGGAGGAATAATCCTGGCTCCGTCGGGAAGCTTTAGCTCTGAAACCCTTTTTTTGAATACTCTCTCCGCTTCAACCACGGAGGGCAGACGCCTCTTTCGAAAGAATGTCATCAGGGACTTCGCTTTTTGGGGTGCGTTCATTCGGTTGTCCGTCTCTATTTGCCGGATCGCTGGATCCAATAGAAGATCTGCAACCGATCGGTTTTCAATAATGGATATATCCATTATAAAGTCAATGAGCTGTCTTTGTTGATTCATGTTTAACATGAGATTTAAAAAGAATCTCAGGATTTCATCTCTCGCGGTCTTGTCCAGATCCAGGAGCATTTTGACAGCCTGAATGGACAATCTTTCTTCCGCGAGTGCTCTCTTGTCCGCTTCTCCCAATTCGCTTGCCATCTTTGTATAAAGAAGAAATATGTCTCTGCGCGGAACCAGGCCCAGGACCGGCAGGTATTGCTCAATAATGGTTTTTTCAGGAAGGAGATCCTCCATCCGTGTCAGGACCATGGCCTTTTCCACGTCGTTCAATTTCCGGATGGAAAGGTTTTCGTGGAGATTCATCAGGAGACCATGAAGCGGGTCGAGAGTCGCAGTCGAAAGGACCCTGCAGGGGAATGTGTGAAGGCCCAGGTATTTCAGAGCCTGTATCCTTCGATAACCGGCAATGACGACCATTTTGCGTGAATCCCCGGAGCCAAGGAGTATGGGACTGTTCACGAGTCCAACGTTTCGGATGGACAGGATCAAAGGATTCAGATCATATCCGAAACTCATGCAATAGGGCCCTGGAGAACAATCGATGGAATCCATGGACACCATTTGGCTGGGAGTTGCGGCTGGAAGATTTTTTGTCATATTTTAGTATGCTCTCTTTATGCCAGCAAAAAGGCTCTCACGGGAGAAGCCTCTCCGTTTTTGATCTTCAGTGCGGGGCAGAACAGCGTAAAACGTCCCGGTGGGACTTCCGAAAGATCAATCCCCTCGAGGATCAGGATATTGTTTCCAAGGATCTTATGATGAATGGCGAAAGTGGCATCGTTGTATCGGTCTATGGTAATATAATCGATGCCTATCAACCCCACGCCTTTTTCGATGCAAAGATCCGCCGCCTCCTCGGAGAGATACACATAGTCCTGTGAAAAAGCACCGCTTTTGCAGCGGCCTGATCTTGAGTTCTCCGTCTTGAAAAGGAGCGCATCCCCTGGATCGATCCGGATGTTTTTCATTTCTTTCGGATGGATGATCCGGTCGTCCTTGGTTTCAAGAATGACCGCGGAAAACATGAAGTCCTCCGGTCCATACCGATCTATGGACTTTCCTCCCTGGATAAAATGGGAGGGTGCATCCATATGGGTTCCTGAATGGGAACTCATACTGAGTCTGGAAAGTTCGCAGTCCCCTTGGTCTTTCAAGGTTGTCACCAATTCCCTCAAAAAGACCGGATCGCCCGGGTAGGTGATCGACTCTTCTCCCAATAGAACCGTGATGTCGTAAATGGATTTGAAGGGTATCATCTTTTCAGCCTTAATCTAATCATATCCCTGATGGACGCAATTTCATCGCACCGTAAAACACGGGCTATCACAAAAAAGATAATTATACCGGAGAATATCAGAATTGTCAGGTTCGTAATCTTTGTTCCCGAAGAAAGGTCGGAATTTGTAGAAAAACAGAGCGATTGTAGAAAATAGATCCCGATGCCCATGATCAGAGAAGCGAACAAAGATTTTACGAACGATTTCAAGATCGGTTTATAGAGGAGTGAAGGCATCTTCTTTTTCAAGAACAGGGCCAGCAGAAGGACCTGAACGCTCGAAGCAATGGAAAGAGAAAGAGCAATTCCTCCGTGATGCAGGGGGCCGATCAAGAGAAGACTTGAAATCAGATTCACGAAAAGGGCGACAACAGCCACTTTTACGGGCGTCTTGGTATCTTGAAGCGCATAAAAGGCCGATACCATGACCCGAACCCCCGAGAAGGCCCATAACCCGAAAGTATAAAAAAGGAGGGCCTCATACGTCATTCGAGAGGCATGAAAACCAAATGCACCCCTTTCAAAAAGGATTTCGACGATCGGTTTCCCCAGAGCGATCAGGCCGATCATGCAAGGCAGCGTAATGAAGAAAACCAGGCACAGGGCATGATTCAAGGTGTCAAAAAATCGATCCCAATCACCATGCGCGGCCTCCGAGGAAAGGGACGGGAGCGCTGCCGTACTGATGGCAATGGCGAAAATGCCTAGAGGGAACTGGACAAGACGATCGGCATAATAAAGCCATGACACGCTGCCTTCGGGCAGAAAACTGGCCAACAGAGTGCCCAGAAACTGATTGAGTTGATAGACGGCGGAGCCAAAGATCGCCGGCGCCATCAACAGGCCGATTCTCTTTATTGCGGGATGACTTGGTTCCCACCGCGGCGAAAAACGGACACCTGACTTTATTGCCGGAGGAATTTGAAGGGCGACCTGCAGGATGCCTCCGATAAGGACACCGATCGCAATCCCCGTAATGGGCAGGGAGCAATGGGGAGCGATAAAAAAGGCTGCCCCGATGATTCCCAGGTTCAGGAAAATGGGAGCGGCGGCAGGTGCGGCAAAGTGCCTCAACGAATTCAGCACACCCATGAAGAATGCTACAATGCCGATAAAGAATATATACGGGAAAGTAATTCTTGTGAGAAACACGGTAAGATCGTACTTGAACCCTGTGCCGCCGAACCCGAATGCCTGTATTCTAACGATCCATGGCGCCAGGAAAACTCCCGCGACCGTAAGGAATAATAGAATCAAAAAGAGTATGGTAAGGAAAGTCTCGGCCAGTTCAAAGGCCTCGCGCTTCCCTTTTCGGGAAAGGAATTCCGTGAATACCGGAATAAACGCTATGGTCAGGGATCCTTCGGCGAAAAGACGTCGCAAGAGGTTTGGTATTCTAAACGCCACAAAAAAGGCGTCTGCCGCCACACCCGAGCCGAACATGGCGGCAATGACCATATCTCGAAGCAGCCCCAGGATTCGGCTCGCAAGGGTAAAGAACCCCACTACCCCCGCGGCTCGACTCATTTTGCTCGTTTCAGAACCATCTGATCTTTCGATATCGCAGAAAATCCTTGACATAATTTCCTGAAGGTTTAAAATAAAAAGTTAAATTAATAAGTGGAGTTTCGTCCCTGAGGTCGGAAAGAATAAACCGATCATCAGTTATTGAGACAGCAGACTCCAATAAAAGCAAATTCCTAAGGAGGAACTGAGTTGGCTAACCACAAATCGGCCCTGAAAAGGGCAAAACAAAACGAAATCAAGCGGGTGGCAAACAAGAGTTACAAGACCAGGGTAAAAAAGGCAGTGAAAGAAGTCAGGGCGGCAGTGGCGAGCAATTCAGAACCAGAGGCCCGGGAAAGCCTGAAAAAGGCCGTGTCGATCATTCAAAAGACATCTTCCAAGGGCGTGATCCACAAGAACCAGGCGTCTAGAAAGATTTCCCGACTGGAACTTCAGGTCAATAAGCTTGCAGCCGTCGAAGGTTGATTTAACAACGATATAACCAGCATTTCAAGAACAAGATGGGCCTGAGACCCGGTTTTTAAGAGTCCGTCTGCACGATAAAGGTAAAACAGCCCCCGTTCAAGCTCGTCCAGGGTCCATTTTTTGGACTGCTGGACGATTTTTTTTACGAGAAACGGCGGGACCTTTATTTTCTTTGCTACGTCCGCCTGCCCTCCGCCGCCCATCAGAATGGTCCCTGTCTCAAGGAGAAGGCGCATCTGTCGGTTAAGCATGCCGATAATTCCAAAAGCGGCATCTCTTCCTTCCTCTTCTAAAAAGCGGTTCAACACCGAAACCGCGTTTTCCCGGTCCTTGGATGATATGTGATCCATCAGTTCAAAGATCGTATATACTCTGCTGTATCTGGTGGCTTCTTTGATCTCCTCAACGCCGATTGTCCGGTCTTTATGTCTCAAGTGTAGCTTTTCCAGTTCCGTATGAATTTCCGGCAACCGGTTTCCGATAATCCCGTAAAGATATTCACAGGCTTCGTCAGTTATTTTTAGGCCAAGATCCCCGGCATTCTTTTTTATCCAAGGAAGGACCTGACTGTCGTAAAGAGCTTTAAAATGGACAGCCACTCCCAATTCTCTGCATTTTTTATAAAATCTTTTCTTGAAATCGGTTTTGAGAGAAACGAATATAAGACAAGTGGTATCTACCGGATTTTCCAGGTAGGGAAGGAAACTTTCGAGATCCGAGGCGGAAAATTTTTCTACCCTTCGTACAATAATCAACCGTCTTGAAGACATGAACGGGAGGGAGCGGGCATCATCAAGGATATCAGCCGGGGAGGCATTATCCCCATAAAATATCCTGAGATTGAAATCCTTTGCGGCTTCATCGAGGCAGATCTCCCGGAAGGATTCCAGGAGCTTTTCGAGTCGGAAAACTTCTTCTCCATAAAACAGATAGACCAGGCCTGTTTCCCCCTTTTTCAGTCGGTTCAGAACCTGTTCAGGGCTCAGATCGGAGGCCATCAAAACCTTTCCATGGTTTTCATGTAAATCCTCTCCGCAAACAGTTTGGCGGCTGCTTCGGCCGCCTTTCTTTCGTTGTAAGCGGTAATCATGGGATCTGAACTTACAGAGAAGGCAACCTTTTCTTCCATGTTCGGATCATGCCATACGATATTGCCCGATTTCCTGTCCACCAGTTTTGCATCCAGACGGATAATCAACCATCGGGAGGTTGTCACCTC
>JBBSAR010000098.1:0-11230 GCA_038252125.1 Desulfatiglandales bacterium | reverse complement strand
GGATCCGGTCCTTTCTTTTCCTTTGGGGCCGAATTCCATCAGCATCATGGAGGCTGCAATAGCCTATGAAACCCTGTTGACCGGAAACCGGTTTCCTTTCCCAATCGGCAACAGGCAAGACGCCGTTCCCATTATTCAGAAGATTAGCGACAGGGAAGGGAATGTTATCTATGAATATGGGAGTGAGCCGGAAAAGGTGGTTTCCGAAAGGGTGACCGTGCAAGTATCCGAGATCCTGAAAAACGTGATGGAAAATGGAACCGGGAGCAGCGCCAGAGATGCCGTTAAGGTTTTGGATTTTCCCATCCCCTCCTTTGGAAAGACCGGAACATCCAACAACTATACCAATTCCAGTTTTGTGGGTTTTGTCCCCGGATATGACAAAAAAGGCGGCCAGATGAGCATGAAAGACGGATACGTGATCGCCAGTTATGTGGGATACGATGATAATCGCCCCATGAAAGGCAAATATCTTTCCGTTTACGGGGCGGCCGGGGCTCTCCCTCTCTGGGTGGATACGGCAAAGGCCGTTGTTGCTTCTCCCGACTACGCTTCGGGGCTTCAGCCCGCCGATCTCATATTTTCTCAGATGATCCTTCCGGAAAATATCAAAGGAGAATTCAGCAAAGAGCGTGTATCGTCTTTGACGGGGCTTCCGCTGCAATCCTCCGAACGGGATCAGCCCCAGTCGCAAGGTCCCGAGCTGCTTTCACCCGTGCGGGATGCGGGGGGGAAACGGCAATTGATGAGGCATTTCGAACCATGATCAAAAGAATCCTCTTTGGTTTTTTCATTGCATTTATTCTCCTCTCGGGTTGCGCGCCCAAGATCAAGAAAACGGTGGAGCCGGTCGAACAGATCCGTCCCCGGGCCGGTCTCCCTATTGAACTTATCGACGGGAAGATCGATTTTTTACAGGAGATCCTGGCAAAAGAACATCTCTCGAATACGGACAGGGATGTGGTCCTGCAGCTACTTGATTCGTACAAGCTCCTCAAGAAGAGTTTGGCTGGCCATATCGATGACGAACAGCTGCGGGAACTGGTCTTCTCTCTCTCAAAATCCCTTTCCAATGTGGACGAATCGTTCTTGTCCCGTGAGCGGGTTTCGATGCCCTCCGAAAGAGAAACCGCCACAAGGTTATTGAAAGAAAGGGATCGAATCATGGAACTGTACCGGCAAGGGGATTATCGCGGTGTGATCAGAGACTGTCTGCAGTTGCGATCGGAATTTGGTTCGGATGCCATTTCCCTGGAACTTGGATTGGCGTTTGCATTGTCTCTCGGGGAAGAGGGCAAGCTGCAGGAAGCGATTCAATTGGGAGAGGGAATCGCGAGACAGCTGGAAAAATCTCCGGGTCTGACGGTGTTGAGAACCCATATCGCAAGGTGGCAATTACAGCTTGGCAATAGAAACGGCGCACTGACAACCTATGAGCAACTGACCGGGAATTTGGATGAAACCGCGGCCCTTTTGAAAGCGCTCAAAGCGGATATGGATACCCGTGTAACCCCCGAGAGGGAGCGGGAGAAAATAAAGAGCGAAGAGTCGGGACTACCGGCTTCCGGTAGAGGGGATGAAGAGAAAAGCACGGAGCAGGTCATAGAAGAGTCGAGATCGCTGGTTCGGGAAAACAGATATGATGAAGCAAGGCAGCTTCTATTGAACAAGAGAAAAAGCGTTGAACAGGGGCCTGAATCACAAGAGCTTGAATCGGCCTTGATGGGAGTGGGAGAGGCCCAAAAAAAATTCGAGGAAGAAAAGGCTATTCGGGATGCCTATGTGAAGAAAACCCTTGATGCGGCCGGAAAGCTCATTGAATCTGATAACTTCGAAGAGGGGATTCAAAAGCTTGAAACCATCAGCAAGGTTCAGGAAAAGAGCAGTGAGGCGACGCTCCTGCGGGAACGTGCGGTGGAAGGAATTATCAACAGGGATAGAAACAAAGCGGCACAGCTCTTTCTGTCGGCAAGAAAGGCTGGCGATGTCTCCAAGAAAGAGGCATTGCTCAAGTCCGCCCTTCAGATCCTTGAGAATCTGGCGGAGAAATACCCCTCGTCGGATCTCAAGGACAAGGTCCTGTCAAATATGTCCAGAGTGCAGGACGAGTTGAAGAAATTGAATGGAAATCAGTGATCGCAAAGGGATGAAATTTTGGCCCTGGAGTAAAGGGAAATGGAGAACATATGAAGAAGATAAAGATGGGTGTTGTGGGGTTTTTAGTGCTGCTTACGGGCCTAACCTTGTTGTCGTGCGCGGGTTTGTATTCTGAATCCAACCCAAACGGGTGGCGATATGCACCTTTTGATAATAAGCCTCCGTCGTGGGAAAATGATATAGGACGTCCTCCCGATGATCAGGGATACTACGGGGGAGAATCCTGGTAGACCGGGCGGGGGCGCTTTTTTTTGATAGGATATGATCCCGCCCCGAGACCCGGTTTCTGAAAACGGAAACCGGCAGGGCGGAATTCGGCATCCGGTCTTGTTATCCCTGATGCACGGATACTTCCTGGGCATTTGTGGCGTCCAGGATCCCTTTGGCTTTTCTGGCATCCTCTTCGGTGCCATGAACAAGAACGAGGAATTTATCTGCCTTTACCGCGGTTTCATATTTGATGACGCTGTCTTTTGGTATCCCGATGCTATAAAGACCGGCGCCGAGGGCGCTTAATCCACCGACGATGACGGCGTTTTCAAGTGCGCCGACAATCATGCCGCCGACAGGTCCCAATGCGACAACATGTCCCACACCAGGAATGAAGAAAAGGGCTGAACCAAACAGCAGACCCCAGAGGCCTCCCCAGAAAGCCCCCAATTTGCCCCAGAATTTCATGCGGTCTCCGGCATTGTAGTACCCCACTACATTTTCTTCGGCATGGTAGTCCCTCCCGATAATGGAAAGTTTTTTCATGTCGATTCCCGCTTTCTGCAGTTCCTTTATGGCATTTTCAGCTTCGGTATGAACGTTGTAGACTGCTACTGCAGCATTTTTCTTTGACATCTTGTTCCTCCTCTTGAACCAGGCCTACGCTTTTGGGTCACGCAACCCTTTTTTGTAAATTTTTCCGGAGCCTGTCCGTGGAAGAGATTTTAGGAAATCGATGCTCTTGGGGGCCTTGTAGCGGGCCAGTTCTTTCTTGCAGAACCCGATGATTTCCTGCTCTGTTGCATTTCGGCCTTCTTTCAAAACCACGAAGGCCTTTACTGTTTCGCCCCAATGACTGTCCGGTACGCCTATTACAGCGGCTTCCAATACATCCGGATGCATGTATAGGACGTTTTCCACTTCGGTGGAATAGACGTTTTCACCACCCGTTAATATCATATCTTTTTTCCGATCCACAATGGTGACGTACCGTTCACTATCAATCACGGCCAGGTCTCCGGTGTGCAGCCATCCATTCTTCATTGCCTTTTCGGTTTCTTCCGGCAGATTCCAGTAACCGGGGGTCACACTGTCTCCTTTTACAATGATTTCGCCAACCTGCTGATTGTCGGCAGCCACGTCGTCATTCTTTTCGTCTACCACGCGCAGATTCACCGTAATGAACTCCCTGCCGGTCTTTGCCTTATATTTGAGTTGTTCCTCCAGGGGCAGTTCCTTCAGATGTTCTTTGAGGATGGACATGGTGAGGTAAGGGCTGGTTTCAGTCATGCCATAGGTTTGAATATAGTCGCATTTGAACGCGTCAATAATTTTCCTGACTGTTTCCGGGGCGATGGGCGCGCCTCCACTTAGAATTACCCTGAGAGAGGAATAATCAAATCGATTCAGATCCGGATGATTGACCATGAGGTTGAGCATTGTGGGGATCAGGTTTGAAAGGGTGATTTTTTCCCGCTCAATGAGCTTTAGAACGCTGGATGCATCAAAAGTGGGTTGAATAACATGTGTGCCTCCCACCCAACTAATAGCAAAGGTGGCCCATGCGTCGGCCAGGTGAAAAAGGGGCGCCACATGAAACCAGTTGTCTTTGTCTGTGAGGTGCAGTTCCGCGATGGTCCCGAGCGCATGGCTCCCTACATTTTTATGGGTCAGGATAACCCCTTTGGAACGGCCCGTGGTTCCACTGGTGTAGTAAAGGTGAGCAATGTCGTTGTCCTCAATGAATAGTTCCGGCGGGGCTTTGGGAGAGGCGCCGGCAAGCAGGGTTTCATAGCTCATTTGAAAACGAGATTCAGCAACCTGTGTGGTCTGGGTAACGATGATCTTTTCCACGCAAGATGCCCGCGCCGGGATATCTTTGATGATATTCTCGAAGACTCCCTGGGCGATTAGGATTCTTGATTGACTATCCTGAAGGATTATGGCAATTTCTTTCGCGGAGAGTCTGAAATTGAGGGGTACCAGAATGGCCCCGATATGTGCGGCTGCAAAATAGGTTTCCAGGAATTCGTTGGAATTCTCATGCATGATGCCGACCCTGTCCTGCTTTTTGACGCCCAGATCCAGGAGGGCACGGGACAGTCTCCAGACCCTTTCGGCGAATTCGGAATAGCTCATCCTGATCTCCCGGTATACGACCGCTTCTTTTGAAGGGTAAAGGCGAAGCGCTTTGGGAAGAATTCCGTTGAGTCCCATGGGTATGATTCCTTTTGTTCTGAATTTCCAGTTCAATATTCCATATTCATCTTTGCATACTGGGTGGAGAATATAGGGGATCCGTCCTGTTTTGACAAGGGATAATCAGGGTTGAAAATGAAATTGCCGCGATAGATCCAGACGTTTTTTCGTTTATGCAGGCTGATCCGGAGATTACGGGATGGGACAGGTTATAGCGATAGTCAGTCAAAAAGGGGGAGTGGGAAAGACAACCACGGCTGTTAATCTTGCTGCCGCCCTGGCTGCTGCTGAGAGACGGGTGCTTCTTGTGGATATGGATCCCCAGGGGAATGCTACCTCCGGGCTGGGCATTCGCAGATCGGGGGTCAAAAGAAGTATCTATAGCGGATTGGTTGGGGATGTGCCATGTCATGAGATTGTGGTGCATACGCCCCTCGAATTGCTCCAGGTGGTTCCTGCCGGGGCTGATCTTTTCCGGGCTGAAACAGAACTCAAGAAGAAGAACAACAAAGAGAAATGTCTCCTGAATTTCATAAATCCCGTGAATGAGGACTATGACTACATTATTGTAGATTCGCCTCCTTCCCTGGGTATTCTTACATTTAATGTGCTAAGTGCTGCCGATTTCCTCGTGATTCCGCTGCAATGTGAATATTTTGCCTTTGATGCGGTTTCCCAGATGATGGATGTGATTGCCATTGTTCAAAGGAAACTGAATCCCGGCCTTCAGATTGAAGGAATCCTGTTGACCCTATTTGATCCGCGGGAAAAAGTTTGTATGCGGATACAGGAATCCGCCAGGGAGAAGTTTGGAGATCTTCTCTTTAAGACGGTCATTCCAAACAGAAGTGAGTTTAAAGAGGCGCCTTTGAAAGGGGTCCCCGTTCTGCTTCAAAGCCTCATGTCCCCGGGGTCGGTCAGCTATTTTGACCTGGCCAGAGAGATCCTGAAACGTCTGTCGCGAACGCCGGAATTAGCATCCCGGGCTTTTGATTGAAAATTGTTAAGGAGGACGTCTGATGAAAATTGCAAATTCCGAAATTATAAAGAAGAGAGAGCAGGAATTGATCGGGGCTGTTGCGGCAAATCTGGATTGGGGCGCCATCAGGCAAATCTTGAGAGATAAGCACGGCTTGAACATCGGAGAGGAGGTGAAATGCCGGCGTGCGAAGATTGATGCCAAAGAAAATAAGGTACTGTATTCCATCGATTTTGATGTGAATATCACGCTTTCCATCCAGTTGGATAGAGATGGAGAACTGATCGGTGTAAGGAGTTCCACCTTGGAAGATCCTGAGACGGGACACGTGGAAACAGAAAGTTCTCAGGGATTCGGAAATGAGGGGATCAGTACATCGGATATTGAAATGGATGATCTTGAACCGCCCGGCGTGGTTGAAAAGGAACATCTAAAAACGGATGCAGATGAAGCAGATGAGGATGAATCCGAGGGAGGATATGAAGATGTCTTGATGGAATTCGGCTCAGATTCATCTAACAAACCTGATAAATAAGGCTGTTTTTAATTCCGCTCAACGATCGTAAAAGGCACCCTATTCAAATTTCCTGGCAGGCAAATATGGATCTGGAAATCCATTCCGTCACAAGGTCTTTTTTGCTGCCGCATCTGATTCCTATGGAGCGCCGGTCCTTCTATGCTGGCACGGAAAGGTCGTTGGGAACCCAATAGATTTTGTTGTACCAGCAAAGAAGGACCTCTCCACAGTCGGTGAAGGTTTATCCAAGATGCAGCAGCAAAAAAGACCTTGAGACTCCATTCTGCCAGGATTTTTGAATAGGATGCCGTAAAAGGATCAAAAAAATCCCCGGCACGTTCTATTCCGTGCCGGGGTGGGTCATCTGCTTGCGGTCTTTCGACTAAAATGCCATGGAAAGCGTCACTCCTCCAAAAACGTGGGATGCGTTATCACTCAGGCTGGTAGCCTTGAGCAAATTGTCGGCCGCGTTGCCCAGGGGAAAGGAATAGGCGATCATGGGAACCGCGGTAAAATATTTCCAGAAGGGGATGGTCAGGCCTAGGGAAACCAGACCGTTCTGGAAATTCCGGAATGGGTCGTTGGTTGGTTCCATTGCATCGTTGTAGTTTACAATATTGGTTCCACTGGAGTATTCGTAGGCGATGGAACCCGCCAGATCCAGGGTCATATTCATGGGCAGGTCAAAAGAGTGGGACACCCCCAGGTTGAAATACCATCCGGGGTATTCGTCCACGTCCCAGTAGATGGTCAGCGTGGGTGCAAGGATTACGTCGCCGCCGATGCTCAGGTAAAACTCCTGCGTGTCAGTGGCTGCGTCGAGGGCGTAATAGATATATCCCGCGCCTAAACCTATCGGGCCGAAACTGGTATCGTAACCGATGGTGAAATCGGTTTCCGTCCATTTGGATTGTCCTTCCTGGTCTCCCGCATAAACATCGGTATCAAGATTTCCCCAGATATTCATACTGAAACCTTTGTAACTTGCCGTTACGGCGGGTTCGATCACCAGGCTGTCTTTGCTTAACTCGTAACCTCTCCAGATATATTGGCTCAGGAAAGACACATCCGCGGAAACGCTTGGACGGTCGGTTCCTTCCTCAGCCGGCGCTACCATAGTCCCTTCTCCCGGGGCGAGGCCGGTTTGCTGTTCCGGGAGAATTTTTGCCGGTTCTTCCGCAAATGTCTTCAAAGGTCCACAAATCATTGCAAGGATTGCCAGGGTTATGCATGTTCTTACCATTTTCGTTTTCATCTCTTTCCTCCATTTCCTTTATTTATTGAATTGAATTTGTATTCCTCTTTCTTTAACCGTTTATAAATTTTGAAATTCCGTCTGTTCCTATCTCTGTGTATAGGTGGAGATCTCAAAGTCGGGATAGGCATTTCCGCCATGTTCACCAAAATCCAGACCTTCCGCCTCTTCCTGCGGTGTCACTCTCAGGCCAATTGTCTTGTCGATGATCTTGAACAGGATAAAGGCCGTCAAAAATGTCCACACAAAACAAGTGACGATCCCCAGTAATTGTACGCCTATGATTTTTCCAGATGTCCCACCGATGTTAAAAAGACCTGCCGCGAGGGTTCCCCATGCGCCGTTTACCCCGTGAACGGAGACCGCTCCGACGGGATCATCCACCTTGATTCGATCAAAAAATACAACCGCGAAAACCACGATGATTCCGGCGATTGCCCCGATGATTATCGAGCTCAAAGGCGTCACATTCGCACATCCGGCGGTAATGGCCACAAGGCCTGCAAGCGCTCCATTTAAACTCATGCCGACGTCCGGTTTGCCGAATCGTATCCAGGAGGTGAACATGGCCAGGACGCAGCCGGCCGCAGCAGCCAGGTTTGTGTTAACGAAAATCATGGCGATGTCCGTGTTGGCCGTGGTTGTGGAACCGGGATTGAAACCGAACCACCCCAACCAGAGAATGAAAACGCCTAAGGCGGCCAGCGGGATATTGTGTCCCAGGATCGGTTTAATTCCGCCATCCTTTGTATATTTTCCCAATCGAGGGCCCAGGACAATGGCGCCCGCAAGAGCCGCCCATCCTCCTACGGAGTGCACGACGGTGGAGCCGGCAAAATCTATGAATCCTAACTTTTCCAGCCATCCTCCCCCATGAAAGAGCCCCCCCCAGGCCCAGCTTCCGAATATGGGGTAGATCAATGCGCTGACAAATACACTATATACCAGATACCCCGAGAACTTGGTCCGCTCCGCCATGGCGCCCGATACGATGGTCGCCGCGGTAGCGGCAAAAACCACCTGAAACATCCAGAAAGCCAGGACCCATGGATCTCCACCGACCTTGAAGTCACTCAGGAAGAATCCCGAGGTTCCGATCCAGCCGGATTTGGAAATTCCGAACATAAGTCCAAATCCCAGTGCCCAGTATGCCAGGGAGCCCATGGCGAAATCCATCAGGTTTTTCATCATGATATTGATGGCGTTTTTGGCTCGGGTAAAGCCTGTTTCCACGAGGGCGAACCCCGCCTGCATAAAAAACACCAAAGCCGCCGCCACGAGCGTCCAGACATAGTTTGCATTGGTTTGAACCAGATCAATGGCCTCTTTGTTGGTCAGCGCTGTTGGAGGCCCGTCTCCTGCCGTTGCGATGGAAATGGTTGTAAGGATCAGCATAACAAGCAACACGATCGTTTTCATTGCCTCTCTCCTTCCTAGAATCTTCCGTATATATTAAATGGCGTCTTTTCCGGTTTCGCCGGTTCGAATGCGAATGACTTCCTCAATGGACATAACGAAGATTTTTCCGTCGCCGATTGCTCCGGTTTTTGCCCTGTCTTGTATAACGGCCAATGCCTCGCCTGCCATGGAAGCATCAATAACCAGTTCAATTTTTACTTTGGGCACAAAATCCACCTGGTATTCAGCGCCCCGATAAATCTCCTTGTGGCCCCTCTGCCGTCCAAATCCCTTTACCTCACTGACGGTGATGCCCTTTATGCCGATGGAAGTGAGGCCGTCTTTTACGTCATCGAGCTTAAAGGGTTTGATGATTGCCTCAATTTTCTTCATGACCGTTCTCCAAATTAAAATGTTTATCTGCTTTCCTGCCTTGTTGAATCCATGGCTGGCTTAAAGGCAAGATGTATGCCGAAAAATGAGCATGAAAAATATATGAGTATATCATGCTGAATTTATTGTATGTATTTATCATGGAAGGGTTTTCTGGGCTTCCCAATGTACAATTCTTTTTTGTATTAATACTGAAATCTAAATACAAAATTGTATTATTTATGGCAAGATAATCCTATAATGTATTATGGGGGCGCTTCTGGATGGGGGAGTTCCCGGATCGGCCATTTCTTTTTATCGGGAATGCTCGGGCAGGAAATTCATTAAGAGATGTACGAAGAGGATCAGTGATGACTTGCCGGTCGGCGAGCTGTGTTATTTCGCTGTTTTAGAAAAGAAAATTTCCATCGGCCCTATGAGGGAGCGAAGCGGGGACGTCGTTGCGACGTCCCCGGGCTCCAGTGGCTCAGCCGCTGTTTTTTATCCGGCGGATGTAGGTCATGGTCGGCCCGGAGGCCGCAGGCGGAAATCTTAGCGTTCCACCGAATCGAGGATCTGAGAGAATAGAACATTGAGATTAACGACGCCTACAATTTCTTCTTTTTCGTGAATAATCTGCTGCCGCACGTCTTCTTTGAACATGACATAGATCGCCTCGGTCATTTTGTCGTCCAGCTGAAGAACCGATTTACGGATCGGTTTCATGATGTCGCCGACCATTTTGTGGGATTCCTGTTTGACCAGATCTGAAAAGGGGTTGTGCAGCCATCTGAAACGTTCCTGGGAATCACCAACTTCGTTGAGTACCTCCAATGACCGCGATGTCAACATGGCATGGTAGGCTTTTGAAAGCTCGGGCGCTTTGGCCGGTTCAGGGACCAATCCTCTGATAAGATCGTACATGGACAGCTTTCCCGCTATATTTCCGTCTGCAAATTTAACGAAAAGCGTCTTGTGAAAAGGGTCTGAAGTGTTGCATGAACGTTCCCAGTTCTCTTTGAGTATACGCAAAACCTCTCCCAGCTTCACATTGATCTCCACTTTATTATATTGTTCAAAAGGGATCATGATGTCTTTCACGGTTTTTTCTTTGGCCATTTGGTTTCCTCTCCTTTTTTGAGTTTTCCTGACCTCTCGGTAATGTAACGCAAAAAGCCCGGATTCAGATTGGTTTTTTGTGTAATGGTTGACCCCAGTTTTTCTTTTCTTCATGAGTAAAAGCGAAAATGGGCTTATTCAGACGGCGCATTTTACCTTTTCTCTGAACCATCTTTCATTATAATATTTACTTTGGAATCTCAAGGATTTTTATTTGTCCTGAGTGCCTTGGCTATGATACCCTATTTCCAATAGAAAACATGATAAAAAAAGTAGAAATGGACCATGTTTCTACGGCTGAATTATTGTTTTGCGGGAGTTTTGGCAGGAGGCGGGGTTGTTCTGAACAGAAAACAGCAACCATACTGAGGGGGTGTCAATGGATCGGAAAGCGTGTTGGAAGATGTTGTTTCTTTGTGTGTTGGCCGGTCTGGTTATTACCGGGTGGCAAATGGCAACGGTTGCAGCGGAAACGGATAAGGTTGCGGGAATTTCGTCCGGCGATGAACAAAAGGCGGGGGCGAGAAACCTCAATGTTATTCTCTTGAATAACCAGGGGTATAAGAAAAAACGAAAAGGGCCGGTCGAATTTACCCATAAAAAACATGCATATGAATACAAATTTCTTTGCTGGGATTGCCACCACGACTACAAAGACGGGCAAAATATATGGGTTCCTTGGGGAGTGACGAAGAGATGCAGTCAATGCCACGATCCAAAGAAATCGGAACCGAACAAGATCATGCTTCAGAAAGCTTTCCACTATCAATGCAAGGGATGTCATAGAGAGTTGGAAAAAATTGGAAGAAAGGCCGGGGCCTATGATAAATGCGGGGGCTGCCACAAGAAGAAGGACACAAAATAAATGTTCCGGAAAGGCCACGAACTGGGGAACGAGGCAGATCCTTGTTTTCAACCTGACCTGGGATGGAATAAGGAAGGCCTCTTCCGCTTCAACGGGCAATCTGTCGCCCATTGTCCCGATGTCTGTCCCCGTGGCCTTAACCGGACAAAGCCTGCAATG